>JALYQB010000746.1 GCA_030856045.1 Actinomycetota bacterium | reverse complement strand
GCGGTCCTCCGCCGACCTCGCCCTGGCCGGAGCCCGCGCTGACGGGCGGCCGGGGAATCGACAACGCGCTGGGCACCTCCTTGCGCGCCACCTCCTCAGCGGCCCGTACGGCGGCGGCGACATCGGGGTCGGTGGAGGTGTCGAACCAGCTGGCGAGCGCCTCGTCGTCCTCCTCCGGCCTGCTCTCCGGCACGTCCTCTCGGCTCGGCTCGTAGCGGAAGACACCGTCCTCGCCTGGTGCGCCGAGCATCCGTGAGAAGCCCTCGAGCGCCTTGCCGAAGTCACTCGGCACGAGCCACACCTTGTTGGCGTCACCCTGCGCCATCTGCGGCAGCGTCTGCAGGTATTGGTAGGCCAGCAGCTCAGGCGTCGGCTTGCCCGCCTTGATCGCGGCGAACACCTTCTCGATCGCCTTCGCCTGACCCTGTGCCTGCAGGTAGCGCGCGGCGCGCTCACCCTGGGCGCGCAGGATGTGGGCCTGCCGGTCGGCCTCCGCCTCCATGATCGCGGCCTGCTTGGCGCCCTCCGCGGTGAGGATCGCGCTCTGCTTGTCGCCCTCCGCGGTCTTGATCGCCGACTCGCGCTGGCCCTCCGCGGTGAGGATCGTCGCGCGCTTCTCCCGGTCGGCGCGCATCTGTTTCTCCATCGAGTCCTGGATGGACGGCGGCGGGTCGATCGCCTTGAGCTCCACGCGCGCGACGCGGATCCCCCACCGCCCGGTGGTGTCGTCGAGCGCAACCCGCAGCAGGGTGTTGATGGAGTCCCGGGAGGTCAGCGTCTCCTCCAGGCTCATGCCGCCGACGACGTTGCGCAGTGTCGTGGTGGTGAGCTGCTCGACCGCGACCAGGTAGTTGCTGATCTCGTACACCGCATCGCGCGGGTTGGTCACCTGGAAGAACACGACGGTGTCGATCGACACGGTCAGGTTGTCCTGCGTGATCACCGGCTGCGGCGGGAACGACACCGGCTGCTCGCGCAGGTCGACCCGCGCACGGATCTTGTCGATGAACGGCACCAGGAAGTTGAGACCCGGCACCGCGGTCTCCTTGTACTTGCCCAGGCGTTCGATGACCGCGGCAGTGGCCTGCGGGATCACCACCACGGACTTCACGACCGTGATGACGATCGCCAGGACGACGACCGCGAGGACGATAATGAGGACGGGTTCCACTACTGATCTCCCCACACGACGGCGGTGGCGCCCGAGATGTCCATGACGGTGACGAAGCGACCCGGCTCGAGCACCTGGGTCTTGTCGAACGCGCGCGCGGTCCAGACCTCCCCGCGCAGCTTCACCTGCCCACTGTGGGCGTCGACGGCCGTCACCACGATCGCGGTGCCGCCGATCAGCGCGTCGATCCCGGTGATGGCGCCGGTGCCCGCGCCGAGGCGCCGCTTCAGCACGGGCCGCGCGACGGTGACTAGCGCCAGCGAGGTCACCGCGAACAGCGCCACATCGATCCACACCGGGGCTCCGAGCACGGAGGACCCCGCGGCGGCGAGGGCCGCGGCGCCCAGCATCACGAGGACGAACTCCCCGGACAGCACCTCGGCCGCGATCAACAGCAATCCGGCGATGAGCCACACCACAGCGGCCATGCCCCCAGTGTGTCAGACCACGATCATCGGGTCGTTCCGTGAGTGGCATTGCGAGCCGGGACTCGCAACAGCACTCACGAGGTGACGAAGTCGATCAGCTGCTCGACGGAGCCCAGCAGCGCGGGCTCCAGGTCTCGAAACGTGCTCACCGCGCCGAGCACCTCCCGCCACCCCCCGGCCGGGTCGCTCCAACCCAGGGCGCGGCACACGCCTTCCTTCCACGGCAGGCCGCGCGGCACCTCGGGCCAGGCGGGGATGCCGAGCGCGGCGGGCCGCACCGCCTGCCAGATGTCGACGTACGGGTGGCCGGTGACCAGCACGTGTGGTGAGTCGATCTCCGCGACCAGCCGGGACTCCTTGCTCCCTGCCACCAGGTGATCGACGAGCACGCCCAGGCGCCGGTGCGCGGCGGGCCCGAACTCCGCGACCCGCTCGGCGAGGACGTCCACCCCGTCGAGGGACTCCACGACCACGCCGTCGACGCGCAGGTCGTGGCCCCACACCCGCTCGACGAGCTCCGCGTCGTGGCGGCCCTCCACCCAGATCCGACCCGCCCGGGCGGTGCGCGCACGCAGCCCGTCGACCCGCACGGAACCGGAGGCGGAGCGACCGGGGCAGGCCTGCGCGGGGGCGACCGGTGTGACGAGCGTCACCGGGCGGCCGTCGAGGAGAAAGGCTGCGGGGTGCATCGGGAACAGCCGGGTCGCGCCCTGCGCGTCCGCCAGGACGACGAAGCCCCGCTCGCACCGGAGCACCGCTCCGCAGAAGCCGCTGCCCGCGACCTCCACGACGGTGCCAGGGTCGGCCATCACCTCGGGGATGGCGCGCCTGCGCAGGTTCGCCCGCAGATCCGGTCCGTAGTCCCTCGATCGCACCCGCGGGACGCTATCGGGCAGGCGGTGCCGGCCGGGTGCAGCCACGCCGCCGTGCGCGCGGGTGGGACGAGATCTATCGTGCTGTCCCGTGCCCCGTCCCAGCGCCACCCTGACCGTGTGGGCCGCCGCCTGGCTCCACGGTTCGGCCGCACCCGATGACGTGATCGACGCCCTGCACACCTGGGCCGAGCTGCACGAGGTGGTGGCCGCCGACGCCGCCGCCGCCGACGTGCTCGACCTGCCCACCGCGGGCGGCACCCC
>JALYQB010000253.1 GCA_030856045.1 Actinomycetota bacterium | reverse complement strand
GTCGTCGACTGGGCTGCCGGTCATCCTGGCGCTCGGGCTGCTCGCCGGGCTGGCCGTCGGCGTGGGAGCTGCGCTGGCGCGCAACGCCCTGGACACCTCGGTGAGGTCGCGGGAGCGGCTGGGGGAGGTGGCACCGGCGCCGATCCTCGGAACGATCGCTTACGACCCGCAGGTCCCGAAGCGGCCACTCACCCTGCACGAGGATCCGCAGTCACCCCGGTCCGAGGCATTCCGGCAGCTGCGGACCAACCTGCAGTTCGTCGACGTCGACCATCTCCGGAAGGTCATCGTGGTGACCAGTTCGATGCCGGGGGAGGGCAAGACGACGACGCTGTGCAACCTGGCGATCGCGATGGCGGCAGCCGGCAGCCGGGTTCTGGTGATCGAGGCGGATCTGCGTCGACCCAAGGTCGCCGATTTGCTGGGGGTCGAGCGGTCGGTCGGACTCACCAACGTTCTCGCCGGCCAGGTTCGCGTGCAGCAGGCGATCCAGCCGTGGGCGGGTGGGCGGTTCGACGTGCTCGCGAGCGGTCCGCTGCCACCGAATCCGAGCGAGCTCCTGGCGTCGAAGCACACCGAGGACCTGCTAGAGGAGATGCGCGAGCAGTACGAGATGGTGCTGATCGACTCGCCGCCGCTGCTTCCGGTGACCGACGCCGCCGCGGTGGCGCCAGCCACCGATGGTGCGATCCTGATCTGCCGGTTCAAGCAGACGAGCCAGGGTCAGGTGAAGGCCGCCGTCGCGGCCCTCGAGGCGGTATCAGCGCCCCTGCTCGGCACGGTGTTCACCATGGTGCCGAGCTCCGGGCCGCAGGCGTATGCGAAGTACAACGCCTACTACCGCACCGCGCAGCCCCTCCTGCCGGGTGGACAGAACGGCTTCCGGTACCGGACCGCACCCCCGCAGCCGGAGCACGGCGCCGGCCGCCAGCCCAGCCGGTCAGGCGAGCAGCCGTAGCTGCTGCGCCCGGATTTCTCTGCTAGCGACCCTGAAAGGTGGTAGGTGCGTGCCACGCGAGTGCCACGCGGAGGTCAGCAGTTCATCAGTAAGAACTGCAGTCATCCCGCGACAAGGTGAAATGATCTCTCAGGCAAGTCCGATAAGCCGGATGGTTGGGCGCGCCAACGTGGGCACGACCGGCAGGCCCAGCCCTACGGCTGCGGGCGCGACCGAGCGATGGCGCTCATTCCGTTCGCGGCGGCAGCAACCGGGACGACTGCATGATCGAGTAGCCGAGGAGGCTGCAGCAGAGTGTGCTCACGTCGAATTTCCGTAGTAGGAACGGGCTTCGTCGGGCTCACGACGTGGGCCTGCCTCGCCTCCCTCGGGCACAGCGTAGTCTGGGTCGCTTTAGAGGAGAAGAAGATCGAGCGCCTGCGGTCTGGCGCGATCGGCATCGCGAGGACAGCCTGGCCGAGCTTGTCAGCGAGGGTATCGCCGCCAGCCCGCTGGCGTTCGTCGTCCGCGCCGCAGCCGCCCTCGACGAGCTGGAGCGCGAGGACGCTCCCGTCGAGGTGATGTTCTTCTGCGTGCCGACGCCGATGGGCGTAGGTGGCATCGCCGACCTCGCCGCGGTCGAGGCGGTGATCGAGGAGATCCATGACGTGCTGCCAGCCGGTGCGGTAGTCAACAAGTCCACCGTCTCGGTCTGGACGGCTGTTCGCACCGTCGAGCTGCTCGAGCGCGGCGACGTGGCGGTGGTGAGCAATCCGGAGTTCCTCCGTGAAGGCTCTGCGGTACAGGACTTCCCTCAACCTCGACCGGACTGTGGTCTGCTCGTCGTCGCAGGACGCGGCGGAGCAGGTCGCGGCGCTGTACGCGCGCCTCAGCGCGCCGGCCAACACCGTCGGCGAAGTCTTCGAGGTGCCCGAGTTCGAGCCGCTGCTGCGGGGTATGCCACTGGGCGGGTGTGTGCTGACCATGGGCGCCGCCCACATCGTCCGCTCCCACGCCCGCTTCCTCACCGGGGAACTCCTCGCGCACTACGTGACGTGGAAGGGGCGGGGCTCAGTTGCTCGAAGCGACCAGCAATCGGTGAGAGCTCGGATTTGGGTACACCGGCCACGAAGTTCCCGGCTTCACGACCGCTCGGCGCGTACAACGACTGCTGTCGCTTGAGTAGGACGGCTGCAGAAACGATTCCCAACGCGACGTACAGGTAACGGTTCAGCAAGGAATTCGAGGCGTATCCAGCCACCAGGAATACCAAGAGGGAAACGCCTGCGGCCCGAACGGTTGCATCCGCGCGCTCCACCCACGAGGACCGAAGCGCCCAAAACATCAATGCCACGAACGCGGCGAGCCCAAGCAGCCCAGTGGCAGCTAACAGTTGCAGATAGATGTTGTGCCCCTGTTGGCCGACCGACAACCCGATCCCGGTTATTGGAGATTCGAGAAAGTCTCGTTTAGCCTGCGCTGCGGCGATCCCGCGCAAGTAATCCGACTCATCAGCGAGGCCCGAGGAAAGTCTCGTCTGGGCTAGAATGTCGGTCGCTATGATCCCGAGCACCCCCATCGCCACCGCCGCAAGAGTCAGCATCTTTCTCCGGGACAGCAACCCCATCAGGATCAGCGCAGTCGCGGCAGCGAGGAGACCGGCCCTAGAGCCACTGATCCATATGCCGGCGAGCGAGATAACCACTAATCCCAATCGTGACCAAAGGCGGTTAAAGCACGCAACAGCAAAGGGGAGCGCCAGCGCTATAGCCAATGCCAATTGATTCGGGTGAGTAGTCAGGGCGGCTCCTCGCCCACTGACGTCGGCAAACCCTCGAAGGGTGACTGAAACTGAAGTCACGCCTACGCTGTCGGAGAGAGCTAAGGCCGCGTTAATGGAGGCACCGATGCAGTAGGCGCGGCCGAATTTGACGAGGTCGAATCGATCGCGGGCAAACGCGGTGACCAGCAGCGGTATCGCCAAGAGCGCCAGCAGGACCCTGGCCAGCGCGCCAGTATTCGACGTAGCTGTTACGTCGGGCCCGTTCGCGGCCCATCCCGCGAGTTCGGCACGCCCGCCCATATAGCCCGGAGACGGCGGCGCAAATTCGTTGAATATGAAGGTCAGGAAGAGCACCGTGACCGCGATCATCACCGCGGTGGGCAACTCGGGAAGGCGTCCGGTCGCCACACCAATGATCAGCATGATGGGCATGCCGAACAGCAGCAGGCCGTCCACTAGGTGGACCGGCCCCACCCTCACAGCGTCCCAACTGGAGACCGCGATGGTGGTTAGGGCCATCAACTGCAGCCAATCGAGGGACGCTAACCGCCAAGCCGTCGCAGTGACAGCGATTCCGGCAGTACAGGCTGCCACACCGGCCATCTGATATCCCATTAATGCTGCAGCACAGCCTGCCCCCGCGATCAATGCGCCGGTTAGACCCAATGCGGCGGCGGTCCTGGGCTGATTCTTATCTGCCGAAACGATTTGTCGCATCCTGTCCCCTTACTCCGCCTGGAACGATGATCCTCTCTCAGTTCACGAACGCGTCGCAAGCCTCAAATAGGGACTGTACGCGGCCAACGTGAATCGTGAACAGTCGCAACCGTAGCCGTTGGACCCCACCAGCAGCGGACAGCGTCGTCGGGGGAATCGGCCGGGGGGATTCTAGCGGTTCGGTCGATCTGTCCATGAAGTGGTGGTGAGGCGCCGTCGCTGTCAGCCCAGGTTCAGCGGTTGTGCGAGCGGGAGCGCGGTGCTGGACCGGCCTCGCGCGGTCATCGGGCGGCAGCGAGCGTCGCCGAGTTCGTCGTCTCGCTGACGATGGTGCGCAGCCAGATCCGGGGCATCCTGGCCAAGCTGGGTTCAGAGCGCAGATCGAAGCCGTCGTGCTGGGTGTACGGCGATCAAGACCCGCGGCTGGTCAGGCGAGGATGACCCACGGTATCGTCTACTGTCGGTGCGCCGATTGGCTGTGCCCGATGCCCCACGCTACGGAGGCGACGTGAGCGACGATCACGCGCGGCGGAACCGACCGCCGGCTGTTCGATGACGATCCAGGACTACCTGCGGGTGCCTGCCATGGCGGCATATGTGCCTATCGTGCTGCGGGGCTCATTGCTGCAGGCAATGGCACGACTAACGGTGATGGTCGTCTGTCTTCTGTTGGTTTGCGAGCGGCGAAAAAACACTTCCACACGGTAGGTTCACGCGGGCACGCACTGTCCCGCGCGGCTGGCCGAAGGGCGGATCTGTGAGGAGAGGGATGGGTCAGGACGCGGAGGAATACCCTCCTCGCCCCATTCACGTGCTGCACGTGTTGGGGAATATTGACGCAAAACAAGGCGGGTCGGTCAGGGCCGTCACGGGAATTGCCCAGACGACCGTGGCAGCAGGCGATCGTGCGACCATTCTCGCCACTATCGATCGGGCTACCGATGATCTGAGTGTCATCCGGTCAGCTGAGTGCGCCGATCTGGTGCTACAGCCACGGCAGTGGCCGGCGCGCTACTGCGTCTCGCTCCCTCTCCTCCGCTGGCTGCTACGTCGCGTCCCCGAGTTCGACCTCGTCGAGGTGCACGAAGTATTCGCCTTCCCGACCTTCGCCGCATGGCTCGCCTGCCGTCTTCGAAGGGTCCCGCTGATCGTCCACCCGCACAACTCGCTTGATCCGTACGACTTGCGCAAACATGCGAAGGCCAAGCGGTTGTTACGGCCGGTACTGCGCCGCGTCCTAGGGGACGCCCGAGCGATCTGGCTCACGGCACAACTGGAGGCTGACCGTGTCGACGACTATGGCGCTGGAACCCGGAGGGTGATCACTCCGCTGTCTGTCGACCGGCCTGAGGTCGAAGGCGACGCCGAAGCGTTCCGACGAAAGCACGATATAGCCGACGACGCCCCCGTTGCCCTGTTCCTCGGCCGCTTTGACCCGAAGAAGGGTCTGGAGCGCCTGATCGCCGCATTCGAACGAGTGCATGCAGTCATGCCCGACGCACGACTCGTCGTCGCAGGTGCTGGCGAGGAGTCGTACGCGAAGAGCGTCCGCAGCATGCTGGTCGGCAGTTCGGCGTCGAGTTCCATCGTGGAACCTGGATTCCTCAGCGGCTCCGATAAAGCTGACGCCTTTGCGGCTGCCGACCTGTTCGTCCTGCACTCCGACAACGAGAATTTCGGTCTTGCCGTTGTCGAGGCTCTGCACCACGGTGTTCCGGTTCTGCTGTCGGATCAGGTCTACATCGCGAGCGAGCTCGAAGCTGCCGGGGTAGCCGTCGTCGTCCCGCTTACCGATACCGACGGTCTGGCCGAACAGCTGCATGTGCTGCTCGATGACGCTGGCCAGAAGAGGGAGGGAGGGCAGAGTCGGCTCGCGGAGCTGCGCGCTAACGCCCTTGTCGTCGCCGAGCGTTTCCTTCCCGAAACCGTCGCCCGTGCCGATGCGACGGTTCGCCGCGAGCTTTTGGCAGAGGTGTGAGCGTGGCCGTGTGTGCACGCATCATTGGCGGGACCGAGTGTCGAGGCGATCAATCTCTCCGGGTGCTTGAGTAACCGCCACGTCTGTATAGAATATTGCCACTGTAAGCGACCTTCCAGCCGCGCTCCCGCTTACCAGAACCCCAGGCGCGGGCTGGTCGGCAGGCGGCATGACCAATGCATCGCCCCGCTGATGCGGGTTTAATGACAACGGGAGGCTTATTCACAAGCCTAATTTGATGACGGTCATCACTCCTTACCTTTCGGATGTATCGGTGACCTTGTGACTCGAATCACGATATGTTCATGAGTGCGTGTCGCGCTGAGACGTAACTATGGTGACCAAACCTGTTCTGGGCGCAGGGGTCGGTGACCCGGCTGGGTGCCGGGTTGGTCGGTGATCGGTATAGGTGACCGGCTACGCGGCGGTGGGTTCGATGGTGACCTTGTGCCCGAGGGCTTCGAGTTCGGAGATGAGCCCGGCTCATCTGTGGTTTGTTCGCACGAACAACCGGACGTGGTCTGGGAGGATGCGAGTGGGCAACACAAGTTCTGAGAACAAGTCGTTTCAGATACCCAAGCGACTGGCGTGGGAGGCATACCAGAGCGTCAAGAAGAACAAAGGTGCCGCCGGTGTGGATGGACAGTCCATCGAAGGGTTCGAAGCCGATCTGAAGAATAACCTCTACAAGATCTGGAATCGAATGTCCTCGGGGACCTACTTTCCACCACCGGTACGGGCGGTGGAGATACCGAAGCCCCATGGCGGTGGGACCAGGATGCTCGGGGTTCCCACCGTGGCCGACAGAATCGCGCAAACCGTGGTCGCTCTGTGGCTGGAGCCCCGGATGGAGGCGATCTTCCATGACGACTCCTACGGGTACCGGCCACGACGGGGGCCGCTGATGGCAGTCAAGAAATGCCGGGAGCGATGCTGGAAGAAGGACTGGGTTCTGGACCTCGATGTCCAGAAGTTCTTCGACTCGGTTGACCATGATCTCATGGTGAAGGCGGTGGAGGTCAACACCGACCAGAAATGGGTGGTGTTGTATGTGAAGCGGTGGCTCAAAGCGCCGCTTCAGCTGTCCGATGGCACGGTGGTCGAGCGGGATCGAGGGACTCCTCAAGGTTCGGCGGTCTCGCCTGTACTCGCCAATCTCTTCATGCATTACGCGTTCGACTCCTGGTTGGAGCGGGAGTTCCCGACCGTGGAGTTCGAGCGGTTCGCTGATGACGCGGTGGTGCACTGTGTGACTGAGCGTCAAGCCCGCCACGTGTGGGCAGCGTTGTCCGAGAGGTTGGGCAGTGTCGGGCTGCGGCTGCATCCCGACAAAACCAAGATCGTCTACTGCAAGGATACGAACCGGGCGCAGGAGTGTGAGTGCACGTCGTTCACGTTCTTGGGGTACACGTTCCGCCCACGGGAAGCTAGGTCAGGAAGGACCGGCGGATACTTCACGTCGTTCCAGCCTGCGATCAGCCCGGTGGCGCTGAAGGACAAAAGTCAACGAGTCCGTCGATGGCGGATACACAGGCACACCACCCATGACCTGGCAGATCTGGCCGAGTGGATCAACCCGATCGTCCGCGGTTGGATGAACTATTATGGCGAGTTCTACAGGTCGGAACTGTATGGTCTCCTGCAACGCATCAACACCTACCTGATGCGGTGGGCTCGCAAGAAGTTCAAACGGCTACGCGCATACAAACGATGCAAGACCTGGTGGAATAGGCTGGTCGAACGAGAGCCCGACCTATTCGCTCACTGGGCATGGATGCGCGCGTTCTCTTGGATTGGATGAGAAGAGCGGAATGACGGGAGACTGTCACGTTCCGTTCCGCGGGAGCCCAGGGGTGAGATTCCCCTGGGCGACCCGACTATGCGTTCGACACCTGGATGGCGCGTGAGTTTCCGCACGTGCCGTTCGAGAGATTCGTCGATGATGTGATCGTGCACTGTGTGAGCGAGCAGCAGGCTGTGCGAATGCGCGCCGCAATCGCGGCCC
>JALYQB010000681.1 GCA_030856045.1 Actinomycetota bacterium | reverse complement strand
GCGGTCGGCGTGCTCCTCGGCGCCGGCGTGCTCGTGGTGGTGCTGCAGACGGTCTTCTCGCTGGCCATGCGCTCGGGCCGCAACTGGGCCCGCTTCGTGCTGGTCCTCATCGGCGGGGTGGGGCTGTACTATGCCTTCCTCGTGGTGAACAGCGTCTCGTTCGACATCAAGGTCGGCATCGGCGTCGCCGCGGGCCTCGCCGTCGTCGGCGTGCTGACGATGTTCATGCCCGGCACGGGCAAGTGGTTCAAGCGTGACCGCGGTCGGATTAACCCGCCGGTCAAGCAGGGCTGACCCGCAGCACCTCGTCGTCGTCGCCGTTGCTGGTGGTGACGTAGAGCGCGCCGTCCGGGCCGGGTCGCACGGCGCGTAGCCGCCCGTGAGTGCCGTCGAGCGCGGGGAGTTGACCCACCTCGACGACGGTGCCCTGCTCGTCAAGCCGCATGAGGAGCAGCTTCGAGCCCTTCAGTGTGGCGACGGCGAGCAGCCCCTCGAGGCTGCCCCACTGCGGCCCCGCCAGGAACGCCGCGCCGCAGATGGCCTCGGTCGACCCACCCGAGCTCCACACCGCGGGCACCGCGTCGGGGAACCGCCCGAGGCCGGTCATCGGCACGCTCTCGTCGTAGCTGTCGACGGTGCCACCCTGTGAGGGATCCCAGCCGTAGTTCCCGCCCGCGCGCAGCAGGTTCACCTCGTCGTCGACGTCGGGCCCGTGCTCGGCCGAGAACAGCCGTCCGGTGCCGGGCTGCACGGTGACACCCTGCACGTTGCGGTGGCCGTAGCTGAACACCAGCCGCTCGGCGGGGCCCGCGGCGGCGAACGGGTTGCCGGGTGCGGGGCCGCCGGTCGCGAGGTCCAGCCGCAGCACCTTGCCGCCGAGCCGGGCGCGGTCCTGCGACACGTCGGGGTCCGCGGAGTCGCCGGTGCCGACGTAGAGCGCGCCGTCCGGCCCGAGCGTGGGGCGGCACCCCGAGTGCCTGCCGGACGAGTTCAGCGGCAACCCCCCGAGCAGCGGATCGGCGACGCGGGTGGCAGCCCGGCCGTCGGGGGACAGCTCCCAGGTCACGAGCTGGACGTCGACCGGGTCGCCGCCCTCCTGGTGGGTCTGGCAGGTCGTGAAGCGGCGGGTCTGCGCGAAGTCGGGGTGGACGAGCAGGCCCATCAGCCCGCCCTCACCGCACACGTAGACGTCCCTCAGGTCCGCGGCGACGTCGGTGACCGCGGCCCCGGGTCCCGTGCCCGACAGCAACCGGATCCGGCCGGGCCGCTCGGTGACGAGGGCACGGCCGTCGGGGAGGAAACCGATGTCCCACACGTGCTCCAGACCACCGGCGACCACCTCCACCCGGACGTCCGGCTCCGCGGCGGGCGTGTTCGATCCGGTCCGCGACTCGGCGCCGGGCACGCCCTCGCCGACCGCCGACCCACCACCGCCCGGGGAGCAGCCGCCCGCAACCAGGGCTGACAGGACGAGCAAGACGGGTATGCCGAGTCGCATGCCCCGATCATGCCGGAGCCACCACGACTGCCACATGGAGCCATGTGGTCGTTGCGAGGCGCTGTGGTGGGGTTCCGGGCGTGGCAGACCAGCATCCCGGTGCCGAGCGCGCGCCGTCGAGGCGTACGGCAGCGCCGTGCGCACCACCCTGCGCAACAACGCCACGGCCTACGGGTTCTCGGTGTCGATCACTGCCGCGTTCAGCCTGTGATGACGGCCTACGTGTCCGCGCCCGTCCTGCCGACGGTGCTGTTCGCGGTCGGCGTGGCCGCCGGGCTCGCCGTGTTCGTCCCCGGGATCGTGGTGTGGCCGGTGTCGGCCTTCGGAGCGACCGCGACGTTCCTGCTGGTCGGAGGGGTCGATGTCCTCATCGCCCGGCGCACCGCTCGGGGGGGCTGACGCCACGCGGGGTATGGGGCGGGCGCAGGCATAGACTGGGCGGTACCAGCCCCTGCGCCGGGCGTCTCCCGGGCAGGGGTCTGCGCGCGTTCCCCGCAAGGCCGATCTCCGCAAGGCCGTTCTTCGACAGGCCGTTCCTCGAAAGGTCTAGCCCTGGTGACCGTAGCGACCGCGCTACCAACCTCGTCCGCACATCTGTCCGGCCTCCTCGACGTCCTGCGCCCCGACCCGGCGCTGCGGGAGCTCGCCGCCCGCGCGGGCACCCCGACGCTCGAGCTGCAGGGCCCCGGCGCCACCCG
>JALYQB010000674.1 GCA_030856045.1 Actinomycetota bacterium | reverse complement strand
CGGTGCTCGCCGAGATCCCCGGCCGGTGGGCCGCGGCCGTCGAGGACTTCTCCGCGTTGGCGGGCGCAGCCGGTGCGCCCGTTCCCGACCCCGCGCTCGGGCACCTGCTGTGGCAGACGGTGGTCGGTGCGTGGCCGCTGGAACGTGAGCGGCTGCACGGGTATCTGGAGAAGGCGTCGCGGGAGGCGCGCACCCGCACGACGTGGACCTCGCCGGACGAGGAGTTCGAGCGCGCGCTGCATGCCGTGGCCGACGCCTGTTACGACGATCCGCCGCTGTGCTCCGCGGTGGCGGCGTTCGCCGGGGAGATCACCCCACCCGGGTGGTCGAACTCGCTGTCGGCGACGCTGCTGCAGCTCGCGATGCCCGGCGTGCCCGACACCTACCAGGGCACCGAGCTGTGGGACTTCTCCCTCGTCGACCCCGACAACCGTCGGCCGGTGGACTACGCCGTTCGGCGGGAGCTGCTCGCGCGGTTGGACGACGGGTGGCTCCCCGACGTCGACGCGTCGGGTGCCGCGAAGCTGCTGGTGGTGTCCCGGGTGCTGCGCGCGCGCCGTGACCATCCGCAGTGCTTCGCAGGGTACGCGCCGGTGCGCGCGTCCGGCTCGGCGGCGGAGCACGCCGTCGGGTTCGAGCGCCGCGGGGTGCTCGCGGTCGCGACCCGGCTGCCGGTCGGCCTGGCTGCGCGCGGCGGCTGGGGCGACACGGCGCTGCCGCTGCCGGAGGGTTCCTGGACCGACGTGCTCACCGGTGCGCCCGCACAACCCCGCCTCGCCGACCTGCTGGCCCGCTACCCGGTCGCGCTGCTTTTCGCTCGCTGAGCTACGTGGCGCCTTACGATCTGCACTACGATCTGTGTCATGGGCACGATCACGTTCCGGCCGGACGATGAGAGCAATCGCGCGCTCGCCGCCCTCACCGCCGATGGGACGACGACGTCCGCGGCGATCAGGGATGCCCTGATCCACGAGGCGGAGCGGCAGGAGGCCGAGCGGCTCCGGGCCGAGGCGACCGCCCTGGCCGCGGACCCCGAGGACCTGGCGGAGGCACGGCAGGTGCTCGCCGACCTGGAGCCGCTGCGTGCGTGGTGACGCGCACCGCCTGCGAGCACCCCGCGACGCTCGGGGCAGCGAACAGCAGGGGGCCCGGCTCGCGGTGGTGGTGCAGTCGGACCTGCTGCCACTGTCCACCTGGCTTGTCGCGCCGACCTCCACGGGCGCTCGGGCGGCCTCGTTCCGACCCGAGATCGACATCGATGGCCGGACGACACGGATCCTGGTGGAGCAGACCACGGCTGTCGACCCGCAGCGACTCGGTGACCGGGTCGGGCGGCTTGCCCGGCACGAGATGGCGGAGCTCGATGCCGCGCTCCGCACGGTCCTCGGGCTGAGATGAGCGATGGCACATGTCGGGCCGCGCTGCGGCCGGACCGATGCGCCCATGCTCCCCCCTCGCCACGGTCATGGCCAGGACGATGCCGCGGAACCCTGACAGGATGGCGTCCCGTGGAGTTCAGCGTGTGGGCACCGAAGCGGGCACGGGTGCGGGTCGTCGTCGACGGCGCCCTGCACGACATGGAGCGGGACGCGGCGGGCTGGTGGCGCGCCACCGCGGAGGGCACCGGCTACGCCTTCCTGCTCGACGACGACGAAACTCCACTGCCCGATCCGCGCTCGGCGTGGCAACCGGCCGGGGTGCACGCCGCGTCCCGCGTCTACGACCACGCCGCGTTCACCTGGACCGACGTCGGCTGGACCGGTCGCGCGCTGCCGGGCAGCGTCCTCTACGAGCTGCACGTCGGTACCTTCACCCCCGGCGGCACGTTCGACTCCGCCGTCGAGCGCCTCGACCACCTCGTCGACCTCGGCATCGACCTCGTGGAGATCATGCCGGTCAACGCCGTCGACGGGCCCCGCAACTGGGGCTACGACGGCGTCGGGTGGTACGCCGTCACCGAGAACTACGGCGGGCCCGACGGCTTGAAGCGCTTCGTCGACGCCTGCCACGCACGCGGGCTCGGCGTCGTGCTCGACATCGTCCACAACCACCTCGGGCCGTCCGGCGCCTACCTCGACCGGTTCGGGCCCTACTTCGCGGGCGCCAACATCTGGGGGCCGTCGCTGAACCTCGACGGGCCCTGGTCCGACGAGGTGCGCCGCTACGTTGTCGACAACGCGCTGATATGGCTGCGGGACTATCACATCGACGGGTTACGCCTGGACGCGGTGCACGCGCTGGTCGACCGCCGCGCCACGCACGTCCTCGAGGAGCTGGCGGCCGAGGTCGACGCGCTCGCCGCGCATGTCCGTCGGCCTTTGACACTCATCGCCGAGTCCGACCTCAACGACCCTCGGCTGGTGACCCCGCGCGACGCCGGCGGCTACGGGCTCGCGGCGCAGTGGGACGACGACATCCACCACTGCCTGCATGCCGCGCTCACCGGCGAGCGGCAGGGCTACTACGCCGACTTCGGGTCCCTGGACGGTCTCGCGCGCACGCTGCGCGGCGCGTTCTTCCACGACGGCCGCTGGTCGAGCTTCCGGCAGCGCACGCACGGCCGGCCGGTCGACACCGACCGGCTGCCCGGCTGGAAGTTCCTCGCCTACCTGCAGAATCACGACCAGGTCGGCAACCGCGCGACGGGCGACCGGATCTCCGCGATGCTGTCGCCCGGCCTGCTCGCGTGCGGGGCCGCGCTCGTCCTGTGCTCCCCGTACACGCCGATGCTGTTCATGGGCGAGGAGTGGGGAGCGCGCACACCGTTCCAGTTCTTCTCGTTCATGCCCGACGCGGCGCTCCGGGACGCGATCCGGGACGGCCGGTTCGCGGAGTTCGGCGAGCACGGCTGGGCCGACGTGGACGTCCCGGACCCCAATGCCGAGGAGACGTTCCTGCGCTCGAAGCTGGACTGGTCCGAGCCGGGCACCGAGCCGCACGCCACGCTGCTGGCGACCTACCGCGACCTCATCGCGCTGCGCCGGGCGCACCCAGAGCTCACCGACCCACGGCTGAACCGGCTCCGCGTCGACGTCGACGAGGCCGCGCGCACGGTGGTGCTGCACCGCGGCGACCTGCGGGTCGTCGTGAACCTCGGACGCGACGCGGTGACGGCGCCGCACCGGGGCACAGTGCTGCTCGCCTCTGCCGCGGCCA
The DNA here is from genome assembly GCA_030856045.1 of Actinomycetota bacterium. GTDB lineage: Bacteria > Actinomycetota > Actinomycetes > Mycobacteriales > Pseudonocardiaceae > JALYQB01. Next base: position 1,528 of record JALYQB010000674.1, on the reverse strand, counting down.
CCGCGATGCCCGAGGGGCTGAGCATCGAGGGCGAGTCCTTCGCGGTAGTCAGCGGCTGACCCGCTGCGTGTCGCGATCACTAAGCGATGATCGCTGGTATACGTAGCGTGACCATTCCGACCGTCCCTGGAGGCCGACGTGCCGTCCGCTCCCGATGCCACCCACCCGACCCCCCGGCGCGGACGGCCACGCGACGCGACCCGGGACGACGCACTGCGCCGCGCGACTCTCGAGATGCTCGCCGAGGTGGGCTACCGGGCCCTCACCATGGACGCGGTCGCGGCACGGGCGCGGGCGGGCAAGGCCACGATCTACCGCCGCTGGGACTCCAAGGGCGCCCTCGTGGTCGACGCGTTCGCACGCGAGGCGCAGCGCAGCGTGCCAGTGCCGGACACCGGCAGCGTGGCGGGGGACCTGCGTGAGCATCTCGATGCCACCGCGCGGCTGCTCGCGGGGCCGGTCGGCAGGGCGGCGCAGGCACTGGTCGGTGAGCTGCCCCACGAGCCGGAGCTCGCCGCCGCGTTCCGGGCCAGTTTCGTCACCGGGCAGCGCTGCGCCGTCGACGCCGTGCTGCGGCGGGCCGCGGAACGGGGCGAGATCCGGTCCGACGCACCGGTCGCCGCCGTCGCGGAGATCACCGGAGCGGCGCTCACCCACCGCTCGATGCTGGCCGGGCAACAGCTCGACGGGCCGTTCCTCGACGGGCTCGTCGACCGCGTCCTGCTGCCACTGCTGCGGCCGTGACTAGCGGATGAGTTTGCGCACCATCAGGAGGCCGACGAGCACGCCGAACCCGATCAACGGGAAGCGAACCCTCGGGTCGGCGAGCGTGGCCTGCAGGCTCTCCTTGCCGGACTCCACGATGCGCTTGGGATCGGCGCGGGTACTGAGCTCGTCCAGGGTTGCGGCGAGCGCGTCACGCGCCTGCTCGATGTCGCGCTCGATGCTGTCTGGGTCGCGGGCCACGTTTCCTCCTCGCGCAGGGATGAGTGCGGCACACCGTAGATCACCGTCCACTCACCGCGCACAGAGCCACCCGGTAGCGTGCTCGGGCGTGACCGAGACCCCGCGCCTGCACCCCGGCGATTCAGCGCCCAGCTTCACCCTGTCCGACGCCGATGGCGAGCCCGTGTCGCTCGCCGACTTCCGCGGGCGGACGGTGGTCGTCTACTGCTACCCCGCGGCCTCGACACCCGGCTGCACCAAGCAGGCGTGCGACTTCCGGGACAACCTCGCCGAGCTGGACGACGCGGGCTTCGCGGTCGTCGGCATCTCACCGGACCTGCCGCCGAAGCTCGCGAAGTTCCGCGACGCGGAGGGCCTGACCTTCCCACTGCTGTCCGACCCTGAGCGCGATGTCCTCACCGCGTACGGGGCGTTCGGCGAGAAGACGATGTACGGGAAGAAGGTCACCGGCGTGATCCGCTCGACCTTCGTGATCGACCCCGAGGGCCGGATCGAGCGCGCGATGTACAACGTCCGCGCCACCGGCCACGTCGGCAAGCTGCGCAGGGAGCTCGGCGTGTGA
>JALYQB010000631.1 GCA_030856045.1 Actinomycetota bacterium | reverse complement strand
CGGGTGTAGCTGCCGGAGGCGTCGATGACGAGATCGGCGGTGTGCACCGACTCCGCGCCGTCGGGGTCGGCGACGAGCAGCCGGAACGGCCGCTGCGCCCGCAGGCCGGTCCCGATCTCGTCGCTCTTGAGCATGCCCTGCCTGCTGATCGCCACCACCGTGGTGCCCAGCCGGATGCCGTCGGAGAGCACCGGCAGCGCCGCGAGCGGCTCGAGCAGGTCCTCCGCGAGCTCGGTGCCCGACGGGTAGTCGAGCTCGCCTGCGGGCACCGGCACACCGGCGCGGTCGAGTGCGGCGCGCATCCGCGGTGACACGTTCATCGACCACGGGGTGAACAGCCGCACGTGGCCCCAGGCCCGGACGTTGCCGCCCACCCGGACGCCCGCCTCGAAGACGGTGAACGGCCAGCCCCGCTCGGCGCACGCGAGCGCGGCGTCCAGGCCGATAGGCCCGGCACCCAGGATCGCGACCCACCGCGGCGCGGTCTCGGTCATCGCTCCTCCTCGCCTCACGCCCGCGCCGCGGGCGCGAGCTCTTCCAGGGTCCGGCCGGCCGCCTCCGGACCGTTGCGGTACCACCACAGCGCGGCCAGCAGCCCGCTGGAGAAGATTGCCACGGTGGCGAGCACCGCGGTCAGCAGCCCGAACGAACCGACCAGCAGGGCGGGGGCGAGCACCCCGATGAGCCCCCCGATGCGACCGGCGCCGACCATCAGCCCGACGCCGGTCGCCCGCAGGTGCGTCGGGTAGATCTCCGACACGACGGTGTAGACGGAGATCCAGGCGGTGGTCGCGCCGCCCAGGGCGACGGTGAACCCGATCACGGTCAGCGGCAGCGAGCCCGCGGTGCCCGCGAGCCCGAGGCCGACCGTCCCGATGATCGAGATGACGAAGGCCGCGATGAGGCAGACCTTGCGGCCGTAACGGTCGACGGCGAGCGCGAGCAGGTAGCCGCCGAGCAGCGCGCCGAGGACGTTGCCGGTGAGGAGCACATACGGCACCTGCGCGGAGTCGATCTCGACGACGCCCGCCACGAGGATGAAGGCGCTGAGCATCGTGATGATGCCGTAATAGGCGAGCGAGGCCGCGAAGTCGACGGTGCAGGCGAACGTGGTGCGGCGGCGCAGGGCCGGGGACCACAGCTCGCCGAGCTGGGCACGCAGCGAGCGCCGAGCCGGGACCGTCAGGCCCCGCACGGCGCCGTCGCGGGCGATCCCGGTCACGGAGGTGATCACCGCGTCGGCGTCGGCGGTCCTGTTCTGGGACAGCAGCCACCGCGCCGACTCGGGGATCACGCGGCGCGCCCAGAGCCCGTAGAGCGCCGCCGCGGCTCCGATGAGCAGCGCGCCGCGCCAGCCGGCGATGCCGAGCTGGGTCGTGAAGAACACCGACAGCGGGCCGAGCGCGAACAGCGCGACGAGGCTCGCGAACACCGCACCGACGGAGAAGAAGTTCATGGTGACGACGGTTGCGCGGCCGCGGTACCGGGCCGGGACGTACTCGCCGATGGCAGACGTGATCGCGGAGTACTCGCCGCCGACACCGATGGCGGTGAGGAAGCGGAAGAGGAGGAACACCTCGAAGCTGGGGGCGGTGGCGGCCAGCACCGTCGCCACCGAGTAGAGGATGAGCGTGACGATGAACAGCCGCTTGCGGCCCAGCCGGTCGGCGAGCCAGCCGAAGCCGAGCGCCGATGAGCAAACCGGCGAACCACACGGTCCAGTTGCCGATGAGCGCTCGGGTGGTGTCGATCCCGAAGTCGGTGACCAGCGGGGTCAGCACGTTGTTGATGATCGTGACCTCGAAGGCGTCGAGCGCCCACCCGATCCCGAGGACGAGCATGATCCGGGTATGCATCCGGTTTCCACGGTGCGTCGTCCAGCCTGTCCACGTCATGCCCCTTCCGGCACGGCCGAACGTCGCGCCGGTGGATGTTCGCGCCGCGGCGGCGCCCGGATCACCGTCTCCCGCCGAACCGGCCAAGGATGCGCGAAGTGGAGCCACTTCGCGCATCACGGCCCGCCGCAGACCGCGAAGTGGCTCCACTTCGCGGTACCGCGCCGTCGTAGCCTGGCCGCGTGGACCAGGACTGGGGTGCGATCGTCGGGCTGGCTCCGGATGACGTGCCGCACCTGCTGGTCACGGAGGGGTCGTGGTGGCGGCGGGAGCGGGAGGCGCAGCGGCTCGCCGTGCTCACCGACGTCCGTGAGCTCGGCGCGCCGGACTGGTGGTGGGGACGCTGGCGCGGCCGTCCCGTGGTCTACGCCTGCGTGTACGGAGCTGCCCGCACCGTCGAGCCGGTGCACGTCCTGGGTCAGCTCGGGTGTCCCGCGGTCGCGCAGATCGGCTCCTGCGGGGGTCTCGCACCGGGCATCCGGCCCGGGGACCTCGTCGTCGCCGACCGCATCACGGCCGAGGACGGGGCGTCGGGGCACTACGGGGCGGGTGATGCGGTGCTGCCGGACCCAGGGCTGGTCCGTGCGGTCGTGCGGCGTGCGGAGCAGCGGGGCCTCGCCGTGCACACCGGCCCGACCGTGACCACCGAGGTGCTGCTGCGTCAGCCGGACCCGCTCGTCACGCGGTGGCGGCGCGAGGGCGCGCTGGGGGTCGACATGGAGAGCGCCGCGACGGTGGCCGCCGCGGTGTGGACGGGAGCACGCGGCGTGTCCGCGCTGTACGCGTGGGACGACCTCACCGTCGGTCGCTCGTGGACCGATCCGCTGCCCGAGGCCGACGACGCGCGCCGACGTGCCGCGGAGGCGGCGCTGTTCGAGCTGGTGCTGGAGGCGACGCTGCCGGCCGACATCGCGCCCGTCGAGGGGATCGCCACGCCCCTCGGCTGAGGGTCGTCAGATGCCGACGCCGTTCTCGCGCAGCCAGCTCAGCGGATTGATCTTGAATCCGCCCGGCGTCCAGATCTCGAAGTGCAGGTGCGGGCCGGTCGACTGGCCCCGGTTGCCGATGGTGGCGATCTGCTCGCCCGCCGCGACCTTCTCACCCTCTTCCACGAGCGACTCGTTGATGTGCCCGTAGACCGAGGTGGTGCCGTCCGGGTGCTCGACGCGCACCCACATCCCGAACCCACTCGCGGGCCCGGACTCGGCGACCACGCCGTCGGTGGTCGCGTAGATCGGAGTGCCGATCTTGTTCGCGATGTCGATGCCGTTGTGGTTGGTACCCCACCGGGCGCCGAAGCCGGAGGTGAGCCTGCCCACCGCGGGCATCACGACGTCACCCGCCGCGACGGGGAGCTGCGCGAGGCCCTCGGCTGCGGCCTCCTCGGCGGCTTCGGCGGCGGCCTCCTCGGCGGCGACACGCGCGGCCTCGGCACGGTCATCGGCGATCTGGAAGCCCTTCGCGAGGCTCGCCACGTCCTCCTCGAGGGTCTCCTGCGGAACGGGCAGCACCTCGGGTAGCGGGAGGACGTCCGCCGCGGGGGCGTTGCCGCCCACGCCGGTGAACGCCGCGGTCAGGTCGAAGGCGCGGGCCAGCGGGGTGCTGTCGGTTTCGTCGGTCGACTCGACGCCCTGGGTTGCCGCGGTGACCGCGCCGAACGCGACGGCGGCGACCACGATGCGGCCGCGGGCGCCCGGACCAGGACGGGGGATCCGGTGGGCGCCGGGGGTGGCGGAGCTGGGAGGGTGCTGAAGCGCCGTACCGAGCGCGGCGCTGGGTCTGTGGCCGCTGGGGGAGCGGTGACGAGCCACTATCGCCCTTCCATTCGGGGAAGTCCGGTCGACGCCCGGGCGTGGGATCCGGGCGGGAGCTGCATTCGGGGTGGCTCCTGGGGTGCGTGTTACCGGACCGTGATGAGGACTGGGGGACGGTAACGACCGTGCCGAGCGCGTCGCAAGGACCGTGACCTGTCGCACAGAGTGGAGAAGGCGAGCGGTATCGAACCGGCGATGAGCGGGCGTCGGGGGTGACCGCTGCTGGTCGGGGCGGGGTAGCCGAACGGTCACCGGTCGCACTGGGGACCGTTCGCCGCACCGTGAACGGTGGCCGTTCGGGGCGCTGCCGGTCCCGGCGTGGCCGCTGGCACGGTGGCGGGGTGCGCCTCGGTGTGTTCCTGCTCGCCCCTCGGTTCCCCGGCCAGGACACCGTCGCGCCGCTGGCCGCCGCGGTCGCCGCCGCAGTGGCCGCGGAGGCCGCCGGGTTCGACGACGTGTGGGTTGCCGAACACCACTTCATGTCCTACGGCGGGTGCCCCTCCGCGGTGACGATGGCGGGCTACCTGCTGGGTGCGACGCGACGGATCGCGGTGGGCACGGCGGTGAGCGTGCTGTCGACCACCCACCCCGTCGCACTCGCCGAGCAGGCCGCGCTGCTCGACCGGCTCTCGGGCGGGCGGTTCCGCCTCGGCGTGGGCCGCGGCGGCCCGTGGGTCGAGCTCGCGGTCTTCGGCACGGGCGAAGAGCGGTGGGAACGGGGATATCCGGCGGCGCTGGACGAGCTGCTCGCGGTGCTGCGCACGGGGCGGGTGCGCGAGGACCTCGAGCTGGTGCCGCGAGCCCGCCCGGATCTGCCGGTGATCACCGCGGTGACGTCGGAGGCCGGGTTGCGGGTGGCGGCCGAACGGAGGCTGCCGATGCTGCTCGGGATGCACGCCGACGACGAGGAGAAGGCCGCACTCACCGCCCGGTACGCGCGCCTGGCCCCCGGCGCCGGGCCCCGGCACATGTCCGCAGGCATCGCGCATGTCGCGGATACCACGGCCGAGGCGGTCGCGACGGTCCGCACCGCGCTGCCCCGGTGGCTCGGCCCCGGGCTCGCCGGGTACCGCCGCGCCGACGGCGCCCCTAACTCCCCGCGCGACCCGGCCGCCTACACGGAACTGCTGTGCCGGCTGCACCCCGTGGGCAGCCCCGAGCACTGCACGGCCGTGCTGGCGGCCACCGCGGAGCGCACCGGCGTCGACCACGTCGTCCTGCTGGTCGAGACCACCGGCGAGCTGCCGCGCACCCTGGAGACGATCGCGCGCCTCGGTGCCGAGGTGCTACCTCGGCTGCGGTCCGCCTGACGTGGACGAAATACCAAAGGGGGGTATCTTGGCGGTAGTACCGGAGCGGAGAGGAGACCCCATGGTGAGCTACAGCACCGACCGCGAGGCATACCTGAAGCGGCTGCGCCGTATCGAGGGACAGGTCCGCGGTCTGCAGCGCATGGTCGAGGAGGACAAGTACTGCATCGATGTGCTGACCCAGGTCTCCGCCGCCACCAAGGCACTGCAATCCTTCGCGCTCGCCCTGCTCGAGGAGCACATGGCCACCTGCGTGGTCAATGCGGCCGCCGAGGGGGGCGCAGGGGCGAGCGAGAAGGTCAAGGAGGCCTCCGACGCGATCGCCCGCCTCGTCCGGTCCTGACCGCGCCGTGGTCGAAGGGAGTGGCATGACTGCGACACTGCCCACCCAGCAGGTCGAGCTGACGATCGGCGGCATGACCTGCGCGTCGTG
>JALYQB010000625.1 GCA_030856045.1 Actinomycetota bacterium | reverse complement strand
GGCTGGACCGCCGCCCGCTCGTGGCGCCCGCACCCGCCGGTGCCGTCGCGTGGGGCGAGCCACCGGTGGTGCTGCGCTGCGGCCTCGGCCGCCCCGTGGAGCTGACGCCGAGCTCGCGGCTACTCGAGATCTCGGGGGTGCAGTTCCTCGAGCTGCGCGGGCCGGACGCGACCAGCTGGGTGGTCGTCGACCGCCCGGTGTACGTCGCAGTGACGCTGCCCGACGGCTCGGGCAGTGCCGCGCTGCAACAGGTCAGCGCGGCTGTGAGGGTGACGCTGCCTACCTAGAGTTTGCGGAGACCCTCGAGTACCCGCTCGAGCAGCTGACCGTCCGGGTAGCCGTCCTCCGTGGTCGGATTATGGTGCACGTCGACGAGGTCGACGTCCACCATGTCGGCGATGAGCACCCTGGCCACGCCGAGGGGCACGGCGAGCAGCGCGGACACTTCCGCCACCGACCGGATCTCCTCGCACAGCCGGGCGACCGGCGCGTGCTCGACGGACAGGGCATCCGCCGCATCCCGCCCCGCCGCCGTCGTGATGACGAGGGTCTCGACAGCGAGCTCGTGCACGGGCTGGGTGCGCCCACCGGTGCGGGCGTAGGGCCGCACGCCCGACAGCTCCTCTACCTCCCCGGCGGGCTCCGGGGCCCGCGGCCCCTCCCCAGGTCGATCAGGCGGCACAACCGGCCCCGCCGCTGTGTCGCGGCGCGGATTCGCCTTCAGGTACAGGCCGTTCAGCACTTCGGTGAAGCTCATTCTGCCCGCCGACCCTTGGTCGCCCACACGACACCTCGCTGCCCGGTCCCGCAGCTCACGTCGATCAGCCGTCTCGGCCAGTCAACTAGGTGGTCACCGCAATGGCGAGATAGTCACCCGTTCGGTACCGTGATCAGCGCAGGCCCGTACCCCGAACGAGGGCGGTGTCGAGCAGGGTGGCGAGCAGGTTCGGGTAGTCGATCCCGGTAACCGCCCACATCCGCGGGTACATCGAGATCGGCGTGAAGCCCGGCATCGTGTTCACCTCGTTGACGGTGAGCGTGCCGTCATCGCCGACGAAGAAGTCGACCCGCGCGAGTCCCTGGCAGTCCAGCGCACGGAACGCCTCCACCGCCATCGTGCGCAGCCGGGTGCTCACGTCGTCGTCGAGCTTCGCGGGGATGTCGAACTCGCATGCGTCGTCGAGGTACTTGGCGTCGAAGTCGTACCAGCCGGAACCCTCCGCGACGATACGGATCTCAGCGGGCAGCGATGCCTCGACCCGACCGTCGGGGAACTCGAGCACCCCGCATTCGATCTCGCGGCCGGGGACCGCCGCCTCGGCGAGCACCTTCGGGTCCGCGGCGCGCGCGGTGGCGACGGCGGCGTCGAGTGCGGCCCAGTCATCGACCCTGGTGATCCCGACGGAGGAGCCGCCGCGGGCGGGCTTCACGAACACCGGCAGGCCGAGCCGGTCGCGCTGCTCGGTGGTCAGCGTCGCGGTGCCGGGGCGCAGCACGACCGCGTCGGTGACAGGCAGTCCCTCCGCCCGCAGCAGCTTGCGGGTGAACTCCTTGTCCATCCCGGCCGCGCTCGCGAGCACCCCTGCGCCGACGTACGGGATCCCGGCGAGCTCCAGCAGTCCCTGCAACGTCCCGTCCTCGCCGAACGCACCGTGTAGCACGGGGAACACCACGTCGAGGTCGGGGAGCGCGCCGCCCTCCTCCAGCCGGACCAGGCCCGCGCGGGTCGGGTCGGCGGGCAGCGCGAGGGCCGTGCCCGTGGCGTCGACGGCGGGCAGCGTGCGGTCGCGGATCGTCAACTCCGCGGGGTCGCCGGTGCCGAGCACCCACGCGCCGTCGCGGGTGATGCCGACCGGGATCACCTCGAAGCGCTTCCGGTCCAGGTGGGCGAGCACGCTGCCCGCGGACACGCACGAGATCGCGTGCTCGGAGCTGCGGCCGCCGAACACCACGGCCACCCGCACCCTGCGCTGCGTCATGGCGCGAAACCCTACCCGGACGGCGTCCGCCCGGATCAGCAGCGCGACGAGCTCGGAAGGGCCGCCGCCCGGTCCACCCTGACGACGGGCAGCCCCTCGGCCTCCCAGGCGGCGAAGCCGCCGATGACGTCGGTCGCGCGGTGCAGGCCGAGGCTGCGCAGCGCATCGGCGGCCAGGCTCGACGTGTAGCCCTCCTGGCACAGCACAACCACGTGCGCGTCGTAGCCGGTGGCCTCGGGCAGCCGTGCGTCGCACTCCGGGTCGAAGCGCCACTCGAGGTGGTTGCGCTCCACGAGCAGCGCGCCCGGCACCTCGCCGTGCTCGGCGCGCTGCCACCCGGGGCGGATGTCGACGAGCACGCCACCGGCCGCCACCGCGACGTGGGCCTCGCGCGCGGTCACCCGCTGCAGCCGCGACCGGGCGTCGGCGAGCAGTTCGTCGACGCTGCGTGCGCCGGGGGGCCTGCTCACCAGTCGACGCCCGCCTGCTCGACGGAGTGGTGCACGAGGCCGCGCTCGGTCACCCGGTAGGTGTTCATGGTGGACAGGCCGGGTGCGTAGACGTGCACGCTCACCGCGGGCACGGTCCCCGCGTTGACCACCTGGTGGACGTAGTGCGGGCCGAACGCGCGGACCCGCCCGGCGGTGAGCTGCCGCGTCACCTCGGTCGGTCCGCGCCGGGAGACGACCCGTTCGGTGAGCGTGCCCGCCGCCACGGCGAACGCGCCGGACGCCGGCCCGTGGTCGTGCAGGTCGGTGCCCTGGCCGGGCAGCCAGGACAGTAGCCACACCTCGTGGTCGGGCGTGCGCTCGAGCAGGCGGTACCAGCGGGTGCCCGAGACCTGCTCGTAGGGTCGAGGCATCGGCTCGGTGCGGTAGTCGAGCAGCGAGCGCCACCGCTCGGGGTGCGCGGCGAGCGACATCGCGAGGGCGGGGGCGCCGACCGGAGCGGCGGCGGTGGGAACGGTCAGGTACGGCAGGGCGTGCACAGGGATCCTCCGCGGGAAAGGGTGAGCCGAAGCCGCGGACGCGTGCGCGCGTCAGGCGGTCGGCAGGGGTGAGTCACTCACCGCGGCGGACACAGCGCGCTCGCCACCCGGTGCAGATCCACGACGAACCGCCGGTACAGGCTGAGCGAGCTGGGCACAGCGAAGATCGAAGCAGGCGCGCCGTCCCGCGTCAAGCAGCGGTGTCCCGGCACCCGTGAGTGGCGTTGCGAGTCCCGGCTTGCAACGCCACTCACGAGGGCTACTCCGGCTTGTGTGCCCTGCCCAGCAGTTCTGCGGCCATGATGCGGGGCGACTCGCCCTCGTGACAGACCCGGTGCACGCCGTCGGTGATCGGGACCTCGACGCCGTGGCGCGCGGCGAGCGCCCGGATCGACGTGCACGACTTCACGCCCTCGGCCACCTGCCCGTGCGCGGCCTGTTGCGCGCGCTCCAGGCTCTCCCCCCGCCCGAGCCGCTCCCCGAACGAGCGGTTGCGCGACAGCGGGGACGCACAGGTGGCCACGAGGTCGCCGAGCCCGGCGAGCCCCGCGAAGGTGATCTCCTCAGCGCCGAGCGCGAGTCCGAGCCGGCTCGTCTCGGCCAGCCCGCGAGTGATGAGCGTCGCCAGCGTGTTGTCACCGAACCCGAACCCGGCGGCGACCCCGCAGGCCAGCGCGATGACGTTCTTGCAGGCCCCGCCGAGCTCGCAGCCCACCACGTCGGTGTTCGTGTACGGCCGGAAGTACCGGGTCACCGACGCCTGCTGCAGCGCGACCGCCCGGTCGTGGTCCGCGCAGGCGATCACGGTGGCGGTCGGCTGCCCGGCGGCGATCTCGCGGGCCAGGTTCGGGCCGCTCACCACCGCCACACGGTCGTGCCCCGCGCCGGTGACCTCGACGATCACCTCGCTCATCCGCTTGAGGCTGCCGAGCTCGACGCCCTTCGCGAGGCTCACGAGCGTCGCCGATTCCGGCAGGTGCCCGCGCCACTCCTCCAGGTTCACCCGCAGGGTCTGGCTGGGCACCGCGAACACCACGGCATCGGCACCGTCCAGCGCCTCCACCGCGTGCGTCGTGGCCCGCAGACCGACGGGCAGCGTCACGTCCGGAAGGTAGTCGGGGTTGCGGTGGTACGCGGTCACCGCCGCCGCGACGTCGGGGCGGCGCGCCCAGAGCACGACGTCGCGTCCGGCGTCGGCCAGCACCTTCGCGAACGCCGTGCCCCATGACCCCGCGCCGAGTACGGCCACCCGCTGCACCCGCTCGCTGCGTTCGCTCACGTGTCCGATGGTTGGCTCGCTCACGTGGCTGGTCCGTTGTCCAGTTTGGCGTTCGACGGGTGGAACGCCACCGGTGCGGCCTCGCTCCGCACGTCGGCGAGCACGTCCCGCACGCACCCCATCACCAGGTCGGTCACCTCCCGTAGCAGCGCGCCGTCGATCGGGCGCCCGCGGTAGGCCGACAGGTCCACCGGCTCGCCGGCGCGTACTACGACATCGGTGCGGGGCAGCGGCCGGAACCGGCGCCCGTAGTGGTCGTAGACGCGGTGGGTCCCCCAGTGCACCGCGGGCACCACCGGCACGTCGCGGGCCAGGACCAGGCGGGCGACCCCGGTGCGCGACTGCATCGGCCAGTAGCCGGGGTCCCGGGTGATGGTGCCCTCCGGGTAGATCATGATCAGCTTGCCTTCGTCGAGCGCCCGCTCCGCCGCACGCACGCTGTCGGCCGCCTCCACGCTGCCCCGGTAGACGGGGATCTGCTGCGCCCCGACCAGCATCCGGCCCACCACCGGCACCTCCCACAGCCCGGCCTTGGCCAGGAACCGGGGAACCCGCCCCCGGCGGTGGACGAACACGGCGGTGTAGAACGGGTCGAGGTAGGAGATGTGGTTGCACACCACCAGGCAGGGGCCCGCCGCGGGCACGTTCTCCAGCCCCGAGAAGCGCGCCCGCGCAGTGAGCCAGATCACGGGGTAGAAGACAGCCATGCTCAACCGGACCCAGAACCCACGCCTGTCCCGCGGCACACCAGCCTCCCTGCGCCCGACGTCCTGACCGAGGGGGCAGTCTCGCCTGCCGGGCGAGGTCCGGTCCACCCAGCCCGGCGGGGGAGGATGGCCGGGTGGTGCCCACGGTGGACCTGCTCGTCCCGGTCAAGCCGCTGCACCGGGCGAAGACCCGGCTGCTCGGCGCGGCCGACGGCGGTGCGGGTGACCCGCGGGCGCACGCCCGGCTCGCCCTGGCGCTTGCCCGGGACACCCT
>JALYQB010000623.1 GCA_030856045.1 Actinomycetota bacterium | reverse complement strand
CGCATCGCTCAGTACTGATGACTCAGTAGGTGGCGACCGCAGCCGGGGTGCAGGTCTGGCTCGACCCCGGGTTCGACGAGCCGAGGCCCAGCGTGCCCGTCAGGCCAGGGGTTCCCGGCGAGTACGTGCTCTGGCATGCCGACACGACGACGGCTCCGTCATCGTCGGCGACGACGTTGCTGCTGCCGCCGCCTGCGGCCGCGGCCGAGGAGGAGGACGACGACGAACCGGCGCTGCTGGAGTCGCCGCCGCCGCTGAAGTCGGTCACGGTCGACAGCAGGGTGCGCTCGGGCAGCATCTCGCCGCCGAGCAGGTCCAGCTCCTGGAAAGTGATGGCTGACATGTGATGTCCTTTCGGTTGGGCATTTCACACTGCTTCGGTCGTGTCGCACACCTACGCCTGTGGATGCGCATCGGACAGAAGGCTTCGTGTCCCCCATGGCCGTGCGACACGATCACTACTCGTACCAGGCAACGCGGGGACCGCAAAGCACCCGCGGTTCGGCGTGGCGGATCGCTGGGTGAGAAGCTGTCACGCTGCGACACTCTTTCAGCGACTAACGTCCGCGTTTTTAACCCGAACGTGTGGTTTGGTCCGGCTATTTTCGGGCTGGAAACGGGGTTCTCGTGGCAAAGGCAGCCCCTCCTCCTCGCTGCGTCACCACTGAGCGAACGTTGGACTTGATCGCACGCTCGACGTTACAACCGACCGGTCGAGAGAACGGTCGCCCTCACCTAGCGGCATCTACACAACGGCCATCACACTTTCGCGGTCACGCGAACGTGTAAGTTTTACGGGCACTACCGGGGAAACGAGGGCCTAGTTCAGCGGAGCAGCGTGAATGGCCATGCTGCAACACCGCTAATGGGTGAAGTATTCATGTGGACAGCTCAATCGTTGTTCGGCCGTAGCCGAGCAGTCGTCACCCTCTGGTATCAGTGCAGCGAGTCATCCGTGCGCGATCATGCGATCGTGTAGATTTGATCGGCAGCTGGGTGGCCGGTGTGACGTCTCGTGAACGAATACCGGCTGGAAGCCCGCCAAGACTTCTGAGGGGTGAGTCCTTAGGCGTTGATGCGCCATACTACAGATCGAAGTCCGATCAGGGAACGCGGTGGTGCGAGAAGTCGACCACCACGCCACAACCGTGCATCGCATGGTTGGGCTGATGCACAGGGTTCCGACTAACGGCGCGGGAGTCCATCGGGTCTGTTGATCTTATCGGTGGCCGGTCCGGCTAGTGCGCCGCCGCCGCGGCAGCGCGCGCAGCAGCGGCGAGGGTGGCCACCACGCGCACTCCGTGCTCGCTGTTATGCGCGGTGGCGAGCTGGACCGAGCTGCTTACCGCTCGGGATGTCATGGAACATGTCGGATCGGCGATTGCGGTGGGCGAGGTGCCGTGGACCAGGTTGTTGAGCACGCCTGCGGGTGATCCGGATGACTGCGCGGATCCAGATCACGGTGATCATGATCAGGCCGGCGACCGGGAGCATCAGCATGAAGGCGTGGAAGGCGTCGGTGGTCAGGGCGATGGGATCGGGGTAGCTCCCGGATGCACCGGTGACGTTGTCGACCAAGGCCTGAACACGGTTCAGGGCCGTCTGGAGGAGGTAGGGCACTTGGAAGGCGATGAAGCCCAGCTGGACCACCAGGACGGGCAGGACGATGAGCACCCAGCCGGACACGATCCGCTGCGGCCACTGTTTGAGGGCCTTCAGCTGAGGGTCTGGAGGGTAGCGCAGGAAGGTTCGATTGAGGATCGGCCCGATGTACTTGAAGAGGTCGGGAAGGCCGACCAGGTCGGACACGATGTAGTACCCGTCGAACCGGAGGGTCGGGAGTAGTTGGCGGATCATCTCGAGGTTGGTGGCCAGGATCGCGACGAGGAAGGGTTCCAGTCCGGTCTGGAGGTAGAGCCCTACCAGCCCGATGACGAACAGCGCGTTGAAGTAGACGCCACCGAGATCGGTCCGGAGCCGCCCGCGCCGCCCGAGCCGGTAGGAGTTGGTCACGTCGGTGTAGAAGACCGGCCACACCAGGTAGATGCCGCAGCCCATCCGGCCGGGTGCCGCGCCCCCGTAGCGGCAGGCCGCGGCGTGACCGATCTCGTGGAAGGCGGTGGAGAACACCGTGAGGAACACGACCATCAGGACCCCGGCCGGGACGAGCAGGACTTCCTGCAGCGCGGCACCCATGTCCTCGACCCCGAACGCCCAGATCTCCGCCGCGATCGAGGCGGGAACGGCCAGCGCCATCGCGGCGGGCCGGTACAGCCATGCGAACAGGCCGCCCAGGACCCACGTCACGCTCTCGGGAACCACGCCGAGCCGGAACCGTAGGGACAGCCTGGGATTGGCCTTCTCGGTGGCAGGCGCCGAGCCGTCGCTGTAGGTCGTGACCCCTAACGGAGCGAGCTTCTTGTCGAGCAGGTAGCTGATGTGGTCGGCGCCGAAGGTGCGTCCCGTCTGCTGGCTGACCACCTCGGCCACCTGCGCCAGGACCTGATCGCGGTCCAAGGGTGCGGCATCTCGTTGGCCGTCCATCACCTGAACGATCAGGTACAGGACGGGAGGCAGGTGCACCATCTGCCCGTCGGCCCGGCAGACCAACTGCGGAGCCTCGCGGTATCCCGAACCCTCGAACTCGCCCATCAGCTCTGCGCCCTCGGCCAACGTGGGCGGCGACGTCACCTCCACCGTGCGCGACGGCTCGTCCTCATCGATGAGCGTTGGCCTGCTGATGGTGTCCTCCACACGTTGTCAGGCGCTCGGGGCGCCGGGTTCTCGACCTGGGAGGGACGCGCACTGCCCGGGCGGCGAAGTCGCCGACGGCAGCCTCACCTAGTGACCAACCGAGAGCAGGCTGCCGTCCCCGACACAACGACCGCCGGCCAACCTGACTCCGCCCGCCATGCGGACGATCCGCTGCCGCGACCCGACGGTTCCCATGCCCCTGGTCGAGACCCGTGCATCAGCGCAACCACGCGGCGCAGAGTAGTGCCTCACCGCGGGCTTCGCATCTGCCGCCTGGCCCTCACCCGTCGGTGATCGGCGGGACTGCCCAGCGCCTTTATCACCGAAGGTGCCGCGAGGGTATTTCAAGACTCAGCCTGTCAACTGACACGACCGGGTGGTTTATGAGCCGCGGTGACCGGTGCGCTGGTATCGCCGCGTGACGAGCTCTCGCCTATACGGAGCAACGATCGAGTGATCGACACCAGAACTCCACCCGTTAGGGAAGGGGCGGCCATTCGTGGAATTCCCATCGCGGAGAGTGCTCGCCGATTCTCATCGGCCCGCGTGTCAAACCCACCCTTTCGGTGCTCCGACGAGCGTGACGGCCGCCGTACGGTTCCAGCGCGTGACAACTTCTCGCCTTGCGACACGCCGACCAACAGCCATCTCCTTGCGGCCTCCTGGGCAGCTTGATGGAGTACCGGCCGTGTCGCACGGCCACTCAAGGGAGGGCAGCTGGGGTGTCCGGTGCCGCATCCGCAGGCGTGCGACACAACAAGCAGTGCGAGAACCAACGGAGAGGACATCACATGTCAACCATCAGCTTCCAGGAGTTGGACCTGCTCAGTGGCGAGATGCTGCCCGAGCGCACTCTGCTGTCAACCGTGACCGACTTCAGCGGCGGCGGCGGGTCCGGTGGCAGCGCCGGCTCGGCGTCCTCGGCTGCGGCCGCAGGCGGCGGCAGCGGCACC
>JALYQB010000601.1 GCA_030856045.1 Actinomycetota bacterium | reverse complement strand
GGTCAGTTCAACATGTAGGTCCTTCCTCTCGCCTCCACACAACATATAGGGATACCACCGCGCCCCCTACCTTGATGATCATAGATTGCTTGACTCAACGACACGGCGCATTTCCGGAGGTCTGAGGATGGCACCCGCGCCGATGTCCGTTCCACTCACGACCCCCTTTGGAATGCGGGTCGCGTCAGCGACGTTGACGGACACGTGGTCAGCACAGTGCAGAGCCCTGGAGGGCGACGTTCGATGCACGCGACCGGGCCGGGTGCATCCGGCCGAGTCGGTCGGCGGCGCGTAGGCTCGGTCCCGATCCATGCGGGTTCGGTTATGGAGCCGGGGCCGGCAGCGAGCGTGGTCCCGGTGGCCGGTCCCGCGCGATGGGAAGGGAGCGCGGTGACCGAGGGCAGTACCGTCGATCCCGTGCCCGGCGAGCGGCCGGAGCTCGAGCCGGTGGAGACGCAGGAGGAGCGGATCGCGCGCTTCGAGCGTGACGCGATGCCGCTGCTCGACCAGCTCTACGCGGCCGCGCTGCGGATGACGCGCAACCCGGCCGACGCCGAGGACCTGGTCCAGGAGACCTACCTCAAGGCGTACGGCGCCTTCGAGTCCTTCCGCAAGGGCACCAATCTCAAGGCCTGGATGTATCGCATCCTGACCAACAGCTACATCAACGGCTACCGCAAGCGGCAGCGGCAGCCGCAGCAGCAGCCCACCGAGGAGATCAGCGACTGGCAGCTCGCGAAGGCGGAGCAGCACACCTCGAGGGGGCTGCGCTCGGCCGAGATGGACGCGCTCGACCAGTTGCCGGACTCCGACGTCAAGGACGCCCTCGGTGAGCTCGCCGAGGACTTCCGGATGGCCGTGTACCTGGCCGACGTCGAGGGGTTCGCCTACAAGGAGATCGCCGAGATCATGGGCACTCCGATCGGCACCGTCATGTCCCGGTTGCACCGGGGGCGCAAGCAGTTGCGGGACCGGCTCACCGGCGTGGCACGGGAGCGCGGCTTCCTGCGCGGTGAGGAGGTGGCGTCGTGAGCTGCGGTCAGCCGCACGACACCGACTGCGGCGAGGTGCTCGCCGACGTCTGGCTGTTCCTGGACGACGAGTGCGATCCTGGGCGCCGCGAGGTCCTGCAGCGTCACTTGGACGAGTGTGGGCCCTGCCTGGAGGAGTTCGGGCTGGAGGATCACCTCAAGGCACTGCTCGCCCGCAAGTGCGGCGGTGACGCCGCGCCCCATGGTCTGCGGCAGCGGCTGCGTGAGTCCATCCGGCAGATCGTCCTGGACCAGGCCGGGGTCTCGGTGAGCGCCGCCGAGGTCACCGTGGAGCGCCGCGGCGACGGGACCGTGGTCGATGCTCGGAGCACCGAGGTCCGCCAGGACCGCTGACGCGGCGGGCCCCCGGTGATCGCCGGGGACCCGCGCACCGCTCAGCTGTTGGGGCGGTTGCCGTGGTTGGCCTTGTTCTTCTTCCGGTCACGCTTCTTGCGGCCGCGCTTCGACACGGGACTCCCTCCTCTCCCTGGGCGACTCCTCACCGGCACCGAGTCTGTCACGGCCGTGACAGACGTCCGAAGAGCCCGGCACCGTGCGGTGCCGGGCTCTTCGTCGGAACGCGGATCAGGCGCCGGTACGGGCCCGGGTTCGGGCGTTACGCCGCTTGAGCGCACGCCGCTCGTCCTCGCTCATGCCGCCCCAGACGCCGGCGTCCTGACCGGACCCGAGGGCCCAGGTGAGACAGTCGGCGCTGACGGGACAGCGACGGCAGACGGTCTTCGCCTCGGCGATCTGCAGCAGAGCGGGACCGCTGATCCCCACGGGGAAGAACAGCTCCGGGTCCTCGTCTCGGCAGGCCGCGTGGTGGCGCCAGTCCATGATGCTTGCTCCTCGTCGAACACGCTGGTCAGCGCGTTGTTCTCGTCCTTCTGGAGTACTGCACGGCAGGGCTTGTGAATGATTTCACGATCGGCTCTGATGTCAAGGGGTACCCGCGGCTCCCGCGTGTTATGTCACCCGACCGATCGACCCATAGGGCCTGTTCGCATCGATTCAGACACACGGCGCTCACGTTACCAACTGTGATCAGCACAACCACGCTCCGATGCCTGGCGATGGCGATCGCTCGCCACCCCCACCGATCAATGTTCGGCGATCGGACGTCCCCGTCCACCTGGTGGGCAGCGGAGGCCCGGAAAGTTACCCGCCCTGGTCAACGCCGTCGAGAGTGTTGTGGTTCCTGGGGCCCGTGTAGCGGTGAACGGCTGATCTAGGCTGGCTCAGTGGTGACCGAACCATCGTCCGCGCCCCGAGCGGTGCGCGCCGCAGGGGCGCTCGTCGCGCTCCAGGGTGCGGTCAGCGCAGCGATCTGTCTCGGGGTTGTGGTCCGGGTGTTCACCGGTGCAGCGGATGTCACGACCATGCTGGGTACCGCCCTGTGGTTCGCCCTCGTGGCCGCCGCCACGATCGGGATCGGGGTCGCCCTGTGGCGCGGTGCCCACGGTGCCCGGACGCCGGCCGTCGTGGCGCAGCTGCTGCTGCTGGGTGTGGCGTGGTACGCCGCGGGCCCGTCCTCGCGCCCGGAGTACGGCGTGCCCGGTGCGGCGTACTGCGCGATCGTGCTGGGCCTGCTGTTCTGCCCGCCCGCAGTGCGCTGGGCATACGACATCGACCGGTTCAGCGACTAGCCGCTGCGGTCAGGTCGCCGCCTCCGCGGCGGGGAGTGCGTCGGCGGTTATGTCGCCGCATCCGCGGCGGGGAGTGCGTCGGCGGTTAGGTCGCCGCCTCCGCGGCGGGGAGTGCGTCGGCGGGCACGTCGCGGACCAGGACTGCGGAGAGCTGTGTCAGCAGCTCGGGGCGGACCCGGTAGTAGATCCAGGTCCCGCGCCGTTCGCCGGTGATCAGTCCCGCCTCACGCAGCACCTTGAGATGGTGCGAGATCGTAGGGCCGGTCAGCGCGAACGCTCCGGTCAGGTCACAGACGCACGCTTCACCGCCGGCGTGCGACGCGATGAGCGAGAGCAACCGCAGCCGCACCGGGTCGGCGATCGCCTTGAAGACCTGGGCCAGCGCGCCGGCCTCCCCGGCGGACAGGGGATCGCCGGTCTGCGGGGAACAGCACAGCAGCCAGGTTTGCTTCGACATGCTTCTATCTTGACAGATGGCTATCCCGGTGGGAAGCCGGACACATCAGTAGAGGAGCGAGCGGGTCGTATCAGCTCGCGGCGGGCTGAGCCGACCACTCACCCGGCGCTGGGTACGTCGATGCATGCAACGGGCAGTCCGGGGCGACGAGCACCGGCAGCAGCTGCCCGTGCACCAACCGATCCGAGTTGGCCAACACCGAGCATCGGCAACCCGCTCCGATCGCCGGTGCCGAGCCCGGTTGATCCTGCTCTCCGTTGGCATCGCCCCGATGGCTCATGTCCGCCGCCGCATCATCAGAAGCCCAGGAGCGACGCTGACCACCGGATGGTCGCCGGTCAGCGCCGCTTCGGGTCTCGGCTCAGGAGGCCTGCTTGGTCTCCCAGAAAATCTTGTCGATCTCCGCGATCTGGTCCAACAGCTGCTGACCCGTGGCGGGGTCCATCGAAGACTTCGCGCCGCCTTCACCGCCGCCTGCGGTCTTGGTGGCCTTGTTGAACAGCTCGTGCAGCTGCGGGTACTTCTCGAAGTGCGGCGGCTTGAAATAGTCCGTCCACAGCACCCATAGGTGGTGCTTGACGAGATCGCTGCGCGCTTCCTTGATGTCGATCGCCCGCGCCCGGAACGCCGGGTCGTCGTTGGACTGGTACTTCTCCTGGATCGCCTTCACCGACTCGGCCTCGATCCTGGCCTGGGCCGGGTCGTAGACGCCGCACGGAAGGTCGCAGTGCGCGGTGACCTCCAGGCGCGGGCTGCAGCGGTGAAGAATACGCGACAACAGTCGCATCGTGCCTCCCTGAACGGTTCGTGCTCCGACGACGATCGACCCTACTCCGGCGCGGGGTGCACGCCACTGGGAGAGGTGATCACTCGTGGGGCGAGTACCCCGATCGGGCCGCTGTTCAATCATCCGCGCTGTCGTCCGTGGGCCGTCCATGTCACCCGCGTTGCGCGACGGCGACGTCGTGCTCGCGCTGCCGGGAGGCAGGCCGCGATCCGGCGCGGTGGTCCTGGTGCGCTGGCCGAGCAGCCCTGGGCAGCTCTCTATCAAGCGGGTGGTGGGTCGCTCGGGCGCCGGATGGCACGTCCTCGGCGACAACCCCGACGGCTCGACGGACTCGCGCACGCTCGGGCCCGCCGAGGTCGTGGCGACGGTGCCGTTGCGGTGCTGGCCGTCGCCGGGCCGCCTCCGCCGCACCACATGAGTCGTCGCAAGCGGACTGCCGGCGGTTCATGACGGCAGCCGCGTGGCGCGCAGCTCCTCGTAGCGGGCCCGGCAGGCGTCCCACCGGGGGAGCAGGCCCGCGGCGTGCGCCACGGCGAGCGTGGGCGCGGCGCTGTCCTTGGCCGACAGCACCGGCTCCAGGTCGCTCGGCCAGGGCAGCGCGAGCGTGGGGTCGAGCGGGTGGACGGTCCGCTCGCTCGCCGGGGCATAGGGCGTCGAGCACAGGTACGCGAGCACCGTGTCGTCGCTGCGCGCCAGGACGGCGTGGCCGACGCCCTCGGGCAGGTACACCGCGCGGCAGGTCGTCGCGTCGAGCTCGACGGCGTCCCAGGTGCCGAATGCGGGGGAGCCCACTCGCACGTCGACCGCGACGTCGAGCAGTGCCCCCCGCGCGCAATAGACGTACTTGCCCTGACCGGGCGGCACGTCGGTGAAGTGCACCCCCCGCACGACTCCGCGGCGCGACACGCTCTGGTTGGTCTGCGCAAGGCGCATCGGGTGCCCGGTCGCAGCCGTGAAGGCGGCTTCCTGGAACGGGGCGGTGAACGACCCGCGGTCGTCGGGGAAGACGTCCGGCGTGAACTCGACCACACCGGGCACCGTCAGCGCTCGCACCTGCACGGCCGCGGACTCTACGTGTGGCGAGCGCCGCTGCTGCGCCACACCGGGAGGCTGCCACACTGTGCGTGCACGGTCGCCGTCGCGACCGGCGGCGACGCCCACGATCTGGGCCGCCCGCTCGCCCCGCCGCCCGGCAGCACCCGCGCCGAGCGCCCCGGCACC
>JALYQB010000591.1 GCA_030856045.1 Actinomycetota bacterium | reverse complement strand
CCTCTCCTCGGAGTAGAAAGGATCGCCGGAAGCCCTGTAGTTATGCCGAACTATGCAGCCAGATCACCGCCGCGACCTCGCTCTTCACGCAGACTTCGGCATAACCGCGACATCGGAATAGTTGGTGAACGGCACTGAAAGATCCACTGTGAAGCGCAGGATCATGTCCTCGAACCGTCGAAACCGGGTGGTGAGGGTGCGTGCCCGGTGGGCCAGCGCGCTGTGGTGGCCCTGGTTGTCGGTGTCTGCTCGGGCGAGCGCGCCGTGGTAGTGGTTGCGGATCCGGCGCAGCGCCTGGTCGTCGAGGCGGTCAGCGCCCCGCTCGCGGGCCTCGGTGGCGGCGCGGTTGGCCTCGGTCAGGGTGTTGGCCATGGCGGTGGCCCAGAGCTGGCCGTCGGGGTCGGCGTCCGAGACCGACCGCAGGTCACGGAGCAGATGCGCGTTATCCCGACATCGGGATAACCAACATTATCCCGACCTGCGGATTATCCCGATGTGGAGGCTGTCGGCGCTGGTCACGGCGCTGCCCCGGCCAGTGAGGTCGGCATAATCGGCGACGTCCAGGCCAGGCCAGCTCGACCCCTGGGCAGGTATCCGCTTGAGGGGTCGCCGGTGAAACCCTTGGCTGCAAGGAGAACGCATCCGGGACCGGGGTCGATCTTGGAGTCACCGTGCTCCTCGGCCGATCGGATCACCTCGGATTATTCCGACCTACGCGCCGGTAGCACCGCTTCTACCAGCAACTTCACGCCGAGGTCGGCATAATTCGAAGGTCGGGATAATGCGCCGCGCACCAGGCATGTGCGGCGGGCAGGTGGGTGTAGCCGGCGTAGCCGTCGCGGACCAGCACGCCGGTGAAGGCGGGCAGCACGCCACCGGCGTCGATCGTGGCGGCCGAGCGGTCCCCGACGTGGAGCAGCGTCAGGTACGCGGTGCAGGCGACGTGCACGTAGGACAGGGCACCGGCGGCGCGGCCGGGAGTCTCATCAGCATGCAGCACCGGCGCACCGGCCAGCAGGCGACGCACGTGGGGCAGGAACTGCTTCTCGAGCCGCCGCGCCGCCCGGCCCCGGATCCCGGCCAGGAACCCGGTGGAGACATCAATGCCGGTGAGCGCCTCGAGCAGGTCCCGCGATCGCCCGATCGGCAGGTAATGCGCGCAGGTCAACAGCGCCGCCCGGGCCACGGTTTCCGGCCCGATCCGTACCGGCGAGCCCGCCGCCGCGATCGTCTCGGCCCGCTCATCACCGCTGTCCCAGTCCGGGGTGCTCACCGCGCCGCAGCCCGAGCACACCTTCGACACCCGCTGATACTCGATGATCTCCGGCGGCGGCGCCGGACGCACGTCAACGACCTGGCGCCGCTGGCGGCCCTGTACCTCGGCACCATCCAGGGACACCTCGCAGCGCCGGCACCGATCCGGTCGATCTCCCGTACCTCATCGGGATCCGCAACCAGCCGACGCGAGGTCGACAATGCGCCCGGCTGCTTGCCCGGGTTACGGCCCGACCGGGTCCGCGACGACCGCTTCCTCGCGGGCTTCTTCGCCCACGGCGCATCCGACGAGGGTGGGCGCGAGGACGTCGACGAATCCGCCGCCAGCCGGCGCCTCAGCTCTGCGATCTCCTCCGCCTGCTCCCCGACGACCCGCCGCAGCTCGGCGCTTTCCGCACGCAGCTTCTCTACCAGCACCAACAGCTGGTCATAGGTCGGGGCATCGGGCACCGCGCCAGCCTGCCCGACCCCGCCGCTAGATCAACCCGACACGCCGAGCAGAGCCACATCAGCCCCTACAGTCACAACCGCACCAGCTGAATAGCTACAACCACACTTGCCAGATTGCCTCAACCCGGGAAGCCAGATGAGGAAGTTCCAGAGGCGCATCATCCGGCTCAGCCGATGCCAGCGAGCGATACGTGAAGAGTGCCTGCTCGATCTCAGCTAGCCTGGGATTGAGTGGTCCCTCATGATCTTCACTGGGCGGCTCACCGATCAAGGCGGACGTGCGTACGCCCAGCACCTTGGCGAGCTTCCGCAGCACCGGCAGCGACGGTGTCTTGGTACCGGCCTCGATCATCTCCAGGTAGCGCGCGGTCATGCCGACGTGGGTCGCCACGTTGACCGTGCTCTTCTTCCGGTCGATGCGGTACAGCCTGATGAGCTGGCCGGTTGGCATGTCGGGCACGGTGGTACCTCCGTGATGGCAGTCCTACCAGGCCAGCCTACAGACGGATGATGATGCCGCAGACAGCGAGCACCTCGCCGACGGCGTCCACGTGCCGGGTCGCAACACGTTGCGTACGCCGCTCCTTGGCAACGCGCGCGCTACGCATGATCTTCATCGGGTGCTCACGCATGTCAATTCTGGCAGCAACAATGTCGCCCCCGCACGACGCAGTCGGTCACGACGCCGGGCGAAGTCGGGCATGGATGGCTCTTCTGAGCGCCCGCCAGAACGCCGTCGAGTGGTCGTGGTGGCGTAGGTGTGCAAGCTCGTGTACGAGCACGTAGTCCACGAGAGCGGCGGGCAGCTGCATCGTCGCCCAGTGGATGTTGACTCCGCCGTCGCCGCTGCACGATCCCCAGCGATAGCCGAGCTTGCGAACCGTGATCGCTTCCAGTGGCGCGTGCATCCGCTCGGCCCATGGCGCGGCGCGGCGAGGCAGCCAGATTTGGCCCCGTGCCCGGTACCAGTCGATGAGATCGTCTTCGGCCCGGTCGAGGCGGTCCCGGCGCAGCTGCACACGCCCGTGGACCAGGCGGACGGGAGCGGGGGCGTCCTCGACGAGTTTCAGACGGTACGCGCACCCGAGGTACTGGAAACCCTCCCCGGCGACGAACTCCTTGACCGGGCGGGTGGCGACGTCCTGCGTGCGCTGCTCGAGCTTGTCGTAGATCCAGCCGTGGCGGGCTTTGACCGCCGCCATCAGCCGTGCGGTATCGAGCCCGGCCGGGACGGTTGCGGTGATGCGCGCGTCCCGTTCCACGGTCAACCGCACTCCGCGCCGCTGCGGGACGACGACGACCTCGATGTCGAGATCACCGACGCGCACCGGTCCGGGCGCGACCGGGGTCGGCGTGGCGCCAGCGGCGCGCGGGTCAACGGGACCGCTGGAGCGCATGGCGGTGGTGGCTGACGATGTCGAATGCGCCGTCGGCGAGGTGGCCGGCGTCCTCCGGTGCGGTGATCCTGCGGTCGACGACCAGCCGGAATTCTCGCCACATTCTGACGCGAGCGGCTGCGCAGCCGCCATCCGTGCCCGTCCATCCCATTGCGCGGGACGGCGTCATCAGGATCAGGCTGACGTTCCGCACTTCTGGCCGACAATATGCGCCCCATCGTCATGAGGTCGGCGTGGTGGTGTAGCGGTGGGTGGGGACGCCGAGCAGGTCGAGAACCTGTTGTTGGAGTGGGTTGATCTTGGGTTCGAAGGTTTGGACGAGTTGGCCGTCGTGGCGTAGTTCGTGGCGGGTGAGGTCGGCGAAGATCTCCAGGATGCGTTCGGTGGAGGGGGCGGGGCAGGCACGTAGCTCGGGGTAGAGCGGGATGTTGTCGGTGGTGGCGGCCTTCATCGCGGTGCGGATCTCGCGTTCGATCAGCGCGCTGAGGAGCAGGGCGAGGAAGTGGGCGCAGAACAGGGCCTCGATGCGGGCGGGGTTGCGTAGTAGCACCGGAGCAGCGTCCTGGACGGACTTGAGCAGGTGGTGGCGGCGTTCGAGGTTGGGCTGGTAGCGGTAGGCGGCCAACACCTCGGCGTCGCTCAGGGCGGTGTCGTTGGTGATCAGGGGGTTATGCCGAATTCGGCATAACCCCCTTCATGCCGCACGCAGCGTTATGCCGCATCCGACGAGAACACCGAGGTGGCAGGGGGTGCCCGGCACGTTGAGTTCGGCATAATCCCGCCGCCCTGACTGACGCTCTTCTCGGGAAGCGATCCTGAGAGGAGACACCCATGGTGATGTGGTCACAGGCCTGGATGGCGGGGCCGTTGTCCGGGTTCAAGGAAGGGTTCCGAGAGCGGCTCGATGAGCTGGGCTATA
>JALYQB010000570.1 GCA_030856045.1 Actinomycetota bacterium | reverse complement strand
GGCTCACCTCGCCCGCCGCGTCGCGGGCAGCCGGGGCGTGCGGCCAGCGGGCCACCGCGCGGTCCAGCACGCGGGCGACGCTCGACGGCCGGCGCGGGTAGGACAGGGTAGGCGCGCCCAGCCAGGTCTCGGTGGTCACCGGCCCGTCGGGTGCGAGGTCGCTGTGGTGCAGGGTCACCGCTGCGGCTCCGGGGCGAACACGAGCGCGCCGTTGCACCCGCCGAAGCCGAACGACGTGGACAGCACGGGTCCGGGCGTCCACGGCCGCGCGGTCAGCACGACGTCGAGGCCCAGCTCGTCGAGCTGCACGGTCCCCGCGGTCGGGGGCAGTGTCCGGTGTGCGACGGTCAGCGCCACGGCCACCGCCTCGACCGCGCCCGCGGCGCCCATCGGGTGTCCGGTGACGCCCTTGATCGACGTCACCGGAGGCACGGTGCCGAACACGGTGCGCAGCGCGAGCGCCTCGCCCGCGTCATTGAGCGGTGTCGACGTGCCGTGCGCGTTGACGTGTGTAATCGCCGACGGGTCCAGGCTCGCATCCGAAAGCGCGGCCCGCACCGACCGGATGGCCCCGGACGCCGCCGGGTCGGGCGCGGTGATGTGGTGCGCATCGGCCGCGGACCCCGTGCCGAGCACCTCGAGCAGCACCGGCGCGCCGCGGCGCCACGCGGCCTCGAGCGGCTCCAGCACGAGCACGGCAGCACCCTCGGCGGCGCAGAAGCCGTCCCGGTCGACGTCGAACGGCCGCGACACCCCCGACGGGGACAGCGCACCGATCACCTCGAAGCCCGCCAGCTCGGCGTCGGTGAGGCAGCCGTCGGCTCCACCGGCGAGCGCGGCGTCCGCGATACCGGCGGCCACCAGCCGGGCGGCGTACCCGATGGAGTGGGTGCCCGCGGCGCACGCGGTGGCGATCGCCTCGGCGGGACCCCGCAGCCCGAAGGCCATCGAGACGGCCGACGCCGCCGCGTTGGGCATCGTCTTCGGCACCGACAACGGTGGCACGCGGCCCCGCTCGCTCATCATCCGCACGGCCGCCGCATGCGCCACGAGGCCGCCCATGCCGGTGCCGACCACCACCGCCACCCGGTCGGGGTCCACCGCGCCCGCCAGCTTCGACGACTCGAGCGCCTGGCCTGCGGCGTGGACGGCGAACGCGGCGAACCGGTCGAGGCGGCGCGCGCCGCGGTAACCCACGAAGTCGGCCGCGTCGGCAGCGGTGTCCTCGACGCGGCGTACCCGTTGCGGGGCGACCGGGGCGAGCAGTGCCGCCCACAGCTCGGCCGGTCCGGCCGCTCCCGGCGCCACCACCCCGACACCCGTCACCGCGACCCTGCGTGGCACATCGATCCGCACCCCGCCCAGCATGCCCGATCACCGCGACGACCGGGCGGTGCGGCGCCGGCTCCGTAAGCTGGCACGGACTGGCCCGAAGCCGGCATCGGTACGAGGCGAAGGTGGGGACGTTGAGTCTGCTGCATACCCTGCGAACTCCGGCGGACGTCAAGCGGCTCGGTGAGGGCGAGCTGGCGGGGCTGTGTGAGGAGATCCGCGGGTTTCTGGTGGCGAAGGTGGCGCGTACGGGTGGGCACCTGGGGCCGAACCTGGGCGCGGTGGAGCTGACGGTGGCGGTGCATCGGGTGTTCGACTCACCGCACGATCCGGTGATCTTCGACACCGGGCACCAGTCGTACGTCCACAAGATCCTCACCGGCCGGGCGGAGGGCTTCGACCGGCTCCGCCAGCGCGGCGGGCTGTCGGGGTACCCGTGTCGGGCGGAGAGCGAGCACGACTGGGTGGAGTCCAGCCACGCGTCGTCGGCGCTGTCCTACGCGGACGGGATGGCCAAGGCGTTCGCGCTGCATGGCTCGCGACGCCACGTCGTGGCGGTCGTGGGGGACGGCGCGCTCACCGGCGGCATGTGCTGGGAGGCGCTGAACAACATCGCGGCGGCGCCAGACCGCTCCGTGGTGATCGTGGTCAACGACAACGGGCGGTCCTACTCGCCGACGATCGGCGGCTTCGCCGAGCACCTCGCTGCGCTGCGGCTGCGGCCGGGCTACGAGCGGGCGCTCGACCGCGGACGGCACGCCCTCGAGCGGACCCCGGTGGTCGGGCGTGCGATCTACGCCGGTCTGCACGCCGCCAAGCGCGGGTTGAAGGACGCGCTCTCGCCGCAGATCCTGTTCGAGGACCTCGGGCTGAAGTACTTCGGTCCGGTGGACGGCCACGACGTGGCGGCGATGGAGGCCGCGCTGGGCCGGGCGAAGGCGTTCGGTGGGCCGGTGATCGTGCATGCCGTCACCCGCAAGGGCCACGGCTACGCGCCCGCGGAGAACGACGCCGACATGCTCATGCACCAGGTCAAGGTCATGGACCCGGAGACCGGCCAGGCGCTCGGCAGCACCGGGACGTCGTGGACGTCGGTGTTCTCCGGTGAGCTGGTGCGGCTGGGGCACCGCCGCGCCGACCTGGTGGCGATCACGGCCGCCATGCCGGGACCCACGGGGCTCTCCGCCTTTGCCACGGTGTTTCCCGACCGGTGCTACGACGTCGGCATCGCGGAGCAGCACGCCCTGACGTCCGCGGCGGGCCTCGCCATGGGTGGGCTGCACCCGGTGGTCGCGGTGTACTCGACATTCCTCAATCGTGCGTTCGACCAGCTGCTGATGGACGTCGGCCTGCACCGGGTGCCGGTGACCCTGGCGCTGGACCGGTCGGGGATCACCGGCCCGGACGGTGCGAGCCACAACGGCATGTGGGACCTGTCGGTCCTCGGCATCGTCCCCGGCATCCGCGTGGCGGCGCCCCGGGACGCGGACACGCTGCGCGAGGAGCTCGCGGAGGCGGTCGCGACCGACGACGGCCCCACGGCGGTCCGGTTCCCGACCGGCGCGGTTCCCGAGCCGGTACCCGCCCTTGAGCGGGTCGGCGGCCTCGACGTGCTGCGCAGGCCCGGGCTCGCGGACGGCGACGACGTCCTGCTCGTCGGCGTCGGCGCCTTCGCGGGACTGGCCATCGAGGCGGCGGACCGGCTGGCGGACCAGGGGATCGGCGTCACGGTCGTCGACCCACGGTGGGTGCTGCCGGTGCCGGAGGCGCTGGTCGGCCTGGCGGCTGCGCACCGGCTCGTCGTGACCGTCGAGGACGGCGGACGCCACGGCGGGTTCGGCTGGGCGCTGGCCGCGGCCCTGCGTGACGCGGACGTCGCCACGCCGCTGCGCGACCTGGGCGTGCCCCAGCGCTACCTCGATCACGGCTCTCGCGCCGAGGTGCTCGCCGACCTGGGCCTCACCGCGCAGGACGTCGCACGGCGGGTCACGGAGTGGGCCGTGGGGCGGCTGGGAGAGGCAGCGGGACAGGTCGAACCGGTCCCGGAGCAGCAGCCGGAGCGCTGACCTCGGCGTCACGACCCGCCGGGCCCCCGGAAGAACTCCACGCGCAGGGACGGCTCGTCGAGCAGCACCACGGCATGAGCGCCGGGCCGCCATTGCTCGGGGAGCAGGACGTACCGCTCGTTCGCCCGCACGAGCAGGCGTAGGCCGTCGTAGCGGTAGCGGTAACGCGCCTCGTCGCCTGGCAGGCTCGTCTCCCGGATGCCGGGACCGTCCAGGTTGAGCTGCTGCTGCGCGAACACGACGGCGCCGGGCAGCGCCGTCGGTCGTTCGGCGATGGCACGGGCGGCAGCGAACCCATGGAGCTGCGCGTACACCGCAACCGACCAGAACAGGGTGAGCACGAGGAACCCGGCGAACGCCACGCTCGTGATCACGCGCAGTGTCGGAGCACCGTCCGCGGCCGCCGGCCGCCGCCCGGTGACCACGGTGTAGAGCGCCGCGCCGTAGCCGACGAGGAGCACGCCGAGCCCCAGGCTCATCGGGACGAGCGGCCAGCTGACGCGGTAGATCACGAGCCTCGAGAGCCCGAGCAGGCCGATGGCCGCGAGGAGGACTCCCACGCTCCCGAGTGCCACACAGACCGGCGACGTGAGCCGCGGGCGCCGCGCCAAGGATCGGACCATCGCGGCGTGCCCGGGAACCGCCACCAGGACAGCGAGCAGGAGCACCGCAAGCGGCTTGAAAGTCTCGTTGACGCTGCCGAGCAGATAATCCTGCACCGACAGCTCCAGGATGCCCTGGCGGATGCCGAACGTGGCGTACAGCACGCTCGTACGAGCCCACCCGAAATAGACCATCAGGGCGACCACGAGCGTCGTCGACGCCGCGACCTCCCCCGCGATCCGCGCCAGCCGCGCGAAGCCCTGGATCGGGCCGTCGGCAGCACCGTGCTGCGCCATCCGCGGTCCTCCCGGTCACGACGTCGGCGGAGCCGATGGCGCCTCGGTCGGCGTGGCCGGTTCCTCGGTCGGCGTGGCCGGTTCCCCGGTCGGGCCGGCCGGGGTGGACTCATCCGTCGACGGGGTGGCGCAGGCAGCGTTCTCCGACGCCGCGCGACACAGCTCGTCGAGGGCCTCGTCCCGCTCGTCGGGTGCGACCGCGAGCAGGTCGTCCAACGATCGCTGGGCCGCCTCGTCGTCCCCGGTCGAGGCGTGCCCGACGATCTGGCCGCGGTAGAGCAGCTCGGCGAGCTGATCGCGGATCTCCGGCGGGAACCGGTCCAGGCCGCTGTCCGCCGCGTCGAGGTCGGCGAGGCCCGCCTCGAACTCGCCCCTGTCGATCTCGGCGATCCCGCCGCAGAGCAGCGCGGCAGCCTCGACGACCGGATCGTCCGTCTCGGCGGCGACCCGCTCCATGTCCGCGGCCAGCTCGTCGAACGTGCCCTCCTTCAACTGCCGTTCGCAGTCGTCGAAGAGGAGCTGGGCCTCCTGCGGGATGTCGACCCCACCCGCGACCGGGATGATGTCCCCCTCCGGGACCACGACGACGCGGACCGCGCCCTGCCCGTCCTCCGCCTCGCCGGATGTCGGCTCTGCACACCCGGCGGTGAGCGCCAATGCCCCGGCCACGGCCACCAGTACGCCGACACCGATCCCGTCCCTCATCGCACCACCTCACCGGCTCGGGTGGCTATTGTGCACCGCGCTCGTGCCCGCCGTCGATGATCTCGTCGTGCGCGACGCCCTGGCTCTGGCATCGTGGTGTCCGTGCGCATCCTGATCGTCGAGGACGAACAGCCGCTGGCGGACGCCGTGGCCCGCGGGCTACGGCGCGAGGGCATGGCCGTGGACGTGGCCTACGACGGCGAGGCCGGGCACGAGAAGGCGTCGGTCACGCGCTACGACGTCGTGGTGCTCGACCGGGACCTGCCCGGAATGTCGGGTGACGAGCTGTGCCGCGCGATCGCGGGATCCGGGTCGGTGACGCGGGTGCTGATGCTCACGGCGAGCGGCACGGTGTCCGACCGGGTGTCGGGGCTGTCCCTCGGCGCGGACGACTACCTCACCAAGCCGTTCGCGTTCGCCGAGCTGGTGGCGCGGCTGCGCGCCCTGGGCAGGCGGGCTACCCCGGCGGCACCGCCGTTGCTGACCGCGCGCGACGTGGTGGTCGACCCGGGGCGGCGGACGGTGAGCCGCGGCGGCGCCGACGTCGAGCTGACCCGCAAGGAGTTCGGCGTGCTGGAGGTGCTGCTCACCGCGGGTGGCGCCGTCGTGAGCAGCGAGGAGCTCCTCGAACGGGTATGGGACGAGAACGCTGACCCGTTCACCACGACGGTGCGGGTCACGGTGATGACGCTGCGCAAGAAGCTCGGCGACCCCGGGATCATCGATACGGTGGTCGGGTCGGGGTACCGCGTGCCCACTGCGGGCACCGGCTGAGCAGTGTCCCTCTCCGGTCGCCCGCGCCGCGGTCCCGGGTTGCGCACCCGGCTGACGCTGCTCGCGACGGGCCTGGCCGCGGCGGTGAGCGCGCTGCTGGTGTGGCTGGGATGGGTACTCGTGGGCGCGGTCGTCAGCGCCGTGCCGCAGCTGCCGCCGGGGATGGTCGTCGTGGTGGACGGCGCACCCGTGGCCGCGAGTGACCTGGCCACCGCGCTGCAGGACAGCGCCCGTGACGACGTACTCGTCGCAGGATCGGTCACGTTCTTGCTGGTGGTCGTCGCGGCGGCGCTGCTGTCCTGGGTGATCACCGGCCAGGTGCTGCGGCCGCTGCACGAGGTCACCGCCACCGCGCGTCGGCTCACGGCGTCGTCGCTCGGGCAGCGGCTGCGGCTGCGCGGGCCGCGGGACGAGGTCGCCGAGCTGGCCGACACGTTCGACGCGATGCTCGACCGGCTGCAGGCCGCGTTCGACGCGGAGGTGCGGTTCGTGGCGAACGCGAGCCATGAGCTACGCACCCCGCTCGCCGTGATCCGCACCGAGGTCGACGTGACCCTCGCCGACCCCACCGCCGACGCCGCGGAGCTGCGCCGGATGGCCGGGGTCGTCGGGACGGCGACGCTGCGGGCCCAGCAGCTCGTCGACGGGCTGCTGC
Organism: Actinomycetota bacterium; assembly: GCA_030856045.1. Classification (GTDB taxonomy): domain Bacteria; phylum Actinomycetota; class Actinomycetes; order Mycobacteriales; family Pseudonocardiaceae; genus JALYQB01. The sequence goes on along the minus strand of JALYQB010000570.1, from coordinate 10,656 downwards.
TGCTCGTGCGGACCGAGGGGGCGGGGGTGTCGACCCGTGAGACCGTCGACCTCGGCGTGCTCGCGCGGGTGGCGTTGTACGTCGTGGGTGCCGAGATCCGGGCGCGCGGCCTGTACGTCGACGTGCGGGCACGGGCCGCCCCCGTCGTCGGGGATCCGGCGCTGCTGGAGCGGGTGGTGGGCAACCTGGTGGAGAACGCCGTACGGCACAACGTCGACGGCGGGTGGATCGAGGTGTGCGCCGAGCCCGGCGTGCTGCGGGTGGCGTCGTCGGGCGAATCCGTCGCACCCGAGTCGGTGGCCGGTCTCTTCGAGCCGTTCCGTCGCGGCGGGGTGGCCCGCACCGCGCGGGGCGGAGCGGGGCTCGGCCTGTCGATCGTCCGGGCCGTCGTCACCGCGCACGGTGGGACCGTGCAGGCGGAGGCCGTCTCGTCCGGCGGTCTGGTCGTGACGGTCCACCTGCCGTAAGACCGGCCGGCCCGCCGGGACCGGGCCTCAGCGGTCAACACCCCATCCGGGCCGGGCGACTTGCGGTCAGTGTCGTCACGACCGGAGATTGTTGATGGTATACGCACTCCAGGGCAACGGAAAATCAAGCCGCTGCTCCAGAATCACCTATGAAACTCTAAGTAATTCGTTACCGTCGTCAGACTCTCCATCGACGTCATCCGGTCCACGAATTCAACACCGCCCAGGTGGTCGATCTCGTGTTGGATCACCCTTGCTACATAACCGGAGTACTGTTCCCTGACATCGATACCATCCGCCGATGTGTACTCCACGGTAATAGTATCGGCTCGAGGCACGAGACCCATGAGCCCGGGTACGCTGAAGCAGCCCTCCCAGCCAGTCCCGGTTGTCCCGAACTGTGCCGTAATCACCGGGTTGACCATCTGTAGCAGTGGGGATGTCGGACGATCGGGGAACACATCGGTCTTCCGGACCTCGACCACGATCACCTTGACCGAGGCGCCGATCTGCGGAGCGGCCAGACCAGCGCCGTTCAACTCACGTAGCCGATCCACCATGCCCGCGAGTAGGTCTGCCACTTCCTGGACGTCGTCGATGGCGTCGGTCTCGGCTTTGAGTCGGGGATCGCCAATAGTGACGATATCGGCGCCGGCTACACCGGACATCCAGCCACGATCACTCTTGGCAAAGTTCATCAATCCGTCTCCATTTCGTCACTGCTCTCTGGTTACAGTTGCCGAGGGCATGAATTAGCTCAGCCAGTCCCATTCGGCGTCACTAGCGTGGGGCGTGCTTGTTCTTCACCCGCTCGACGTTCTGTTGGAGGACGAACCTGACTTGGCGGTACTCCGCCAGGTCGACGAGGCTTGAGATCCCCAGTCGCTCCTCGTGTCGTAGCAGCTGTACCGAGAGGAAACCATCCTGTATCGCCTCGCGCAGCGTTTGGTTGGCTGCATCAGCGTCGCCCAGCTCCGCAAGAACGTGGGTGATCCGGTACTTGATATACCCGTTGTGTGGTTCGGCCTCAGTCAGCCTTGCGATCGTCGCGCGGGCTCGCTCGGTGTGGCCCACGCACGCCTCGATGTTCGCCAGCCATGACTGCACGCGCAGGTTATGGCGGTTTCCTTTCTCTGTGCGTGCATCGACGTGTTTGAGTCCCGTCGACCAGGCGTCGTGCGCGGCGGTCTTGTCACCGCTAAGACGGTGCAGGTAGCCGAGCAGATTCCAGACCGTGACATCATCAGGATCCGCAGCGGCAGCATCTCGGGCGGTATGGATAGCTGCCTGAACATCTCCACTGCCGAGGTGAGCCAACGCGACCGCCCAGCGTGTGTTGGAGTCCCGCAGATATGCGGGTAGGTAAAGGCGAGCCGCATCCAAAGCCGCGGGGCAGTCGCCAATCATCAGATGGTTCCAGATGAGCAACTTCAAGGCGGTGGGGTTGGTTGGGTCTACCTGGAGTACCGCCAGGGTCAGCGGCAACGCAACCTCGGCCATACCACCATTGTTGAGCGCACGGGCGAACGCGAGCGCGGCATCCAGGCTGCCGGGGTTCTTCTCGTGAATAGCTTGACCGATCTCCAGCGCCCTTTCATGCCAGCCCATGTCCCAGCAGATACGAATGAGCGTGGCGTGGGCACCGATGGAGTCAGCGTCGAGCCGCAGCGCTGCGTCGACGTCGCCGAGTGCTCGCTCCAGTGTCGATAACTCCGACCCCCACCCGGAGAAGTACCGTCGCCACAGGGCATAACCACGAGCGGCTTGAGCTCGGGCAAAGCGGGGATCGGTGTCAAGTGCGCGGTCGAGCAGAACAGTAGCAGCTTCGATCCGCTGTTTATCGTTGGCGGCTAACAGTCCTTGACCCCGCAGGTACAGTTCATAGGCTCGCTCCACGTCGGCCGGCTTGGCTTCGAGTCGGGACGGGTCACCAAGCGATGGAGCTAAGTTCATGGCTAAGGCCAGGCCCCGTCCGGCGACAGCGGCCACGTCGAGTGGCAACAGAATTTGGCGACCGTCGACCACGACCGGCAGCAGTACGCTACTTTGCGGAACTGGTAGTGATGAGGGCGTTGGGGCGTCGACATCATCACCGCGTCGGGCAGCATTGAAGGCAGCGTCGCCAGCGGTTGCCTTGCTGGCGAGGGAGTCACTGACTACGGCGGCGAAGCGGGCCTGGGCGTCACTTGGAGCCTTCGCCAGCGCCGTGTCTAGGATGGATTGAGTCTGGGGCTTGGGCTCGATGTCGCTACCGCGTGACTCCCACTTGGCGACAGTTCGCGTACCGACACCGAGGTAGTCAGCATACTCGCGGATCGTCATGCGCAGGGCAGCACGCAGAGCCTTGGCTTCGAAGCCCGTCCACTGTCGTACGGTCATCGTCACGGTAAATCCCCACGGTCATCAGGGGGCGGTTGGCTTGACCCTACCGGACACGGGTGCATCCGGAAGGCACAGCGAGTGCACGTTCGGACCATCGCGCTTGAGACGTTCACGGACCAGGCTAACCCTTGATACTGAGTCTCGATCCCCGTGGTGGCCACCTGAAGGCGAACACCTCGCCCGGATCCCCGGTCGGCCGTTGACCCGAGCGACCTCAAGTGCCACCAGCATGTACGAACGAAAACAAGGAGGACGATCGTGAATAGTAGTGTACAGGTCGAGCCGTTCGGTCTAACCTTCCGTGTTCCGGTACCGTCCGAGGCAATTCGGACAGCGGTGTATGACCAACAGCGTCAGATGGCGCAATGGCCGGCCCCTGTCGGAGTTGAGCGCCGAGGAACGTATTACGAGTTCCAGCCCCACCGAGACGGACGGGTAAGGACCCGATCGCAGTGGATACCGACCCGGTTTACGACTGATGGTGCGGGTCTTTCGTCCACGGGTGCTGGTGCTTACCGCACCTGTGGACCCCACAGCCGACCTGGTGCTCACTCATCTGCACAACGATGGAGTTCCATTCCTGCGGCTGGATGCCGCGCAGTTCCCCACCGAAGTAACCCTTACCGGCGAGATCGGGCAGCACGCCCGGTGGCGCGCTGCACTGAACGGCGTATCACTGGACGAGGTGGAGACTGTCTACTACCGACGGCCGGGGCGGTTCGAGTTCGACAGCTCCATACCATTGGAGATGATCGCTTGGTGTGAGGGGCAAGCCCGGTTCGGGTTCTGGGGCGTGCTGGAGTCCCTCCCCGCCATCTGAATCAACTCACCCGCCAGTGTGCACCGGGCCGAGTACAAGCCCCGCCAACTCGCGCACGCCGCGGCTGCGAGCCTGACGGTGCCGCCGACCCTGGTCACCAACGACCCGCAGGCCGTGGCGGACTTCGCCGCCCGCCAGCCCCACGGGATCATCACCAAGACCCTGTATGCTCGGATGCCCCGCACCAAGGACGGGTACCTGTCCGGAGTGGTCTACACCAGCGACGTGCCGCCGGACCGATACTGTGACCCTTCCATCGCCGCGAGCGCGCACCTGTTCCAAGCCAAACTCATGAAGCGAACCGATCTGCGAGTGACCGTCGTCGGTGACACGGTGTTCGCCACCGAAATCAAGAACCCCGATGAGCTGGATTGGCGCCGTAGTCACGACACCGTCACCTACCAACCCTACGAGCTACCCGATAAAGTGGTCACCGGGTTCATCGGCTGATGCGCTCGCTCGATCTTGTCTTCGGCGCGCTGGATTTCGTTCTCACCGACCAGGGACATCAGTTCATCGAGATCAACCCGAATGGGCAATGGGGATGGATCGAGCACCAGACCGGGCAACCCATCTCCCGTGCCCTGGCGACCGCGCTGAAACGGACACAAGGGTGACCGACACACCGCCCATAGGCCAAGACCCCGACATCACCGACTCCGACCAGACCCGTGCCCTGCGTCGGAAGATGGTGACCGCTCTGGCGGGTGACGGCACGCTCACCGACGATCGCTGGCGCGACGCGTTCCTTGCCGTGCCGCGACATGTACTGGTCCCCGCCTACTACCAGGCCAGCGAGCACATCGACGGCGAGACGGGCCAGGAACGTTGGGTTACAGATGGTGTACTCCGACACCACGCTGATCACCCAGCGCCGGCCCGACGCGGTCACCTCCTCGGGCACCATGCCCAGCTTGGTCGCGATGATGGTGCAGGCACTTGAGGCGCACGACGGCCACCGAGTGTTGCAGGTGGGGACCGGTACCGGCTACACCGCCGCGCTGCTGTGTGAGCGGCTGGGCTCGGCGCAGGTGACCAGCATCGATGTCGACCCCGATCTCACTGCCCCGGCCCGCGACCGGCTGCGACGCTGCGGCTACACCCCGACCCTGATCACGGCCGACGGCGCCCACGGCCACCCCGATCGCGCTCCCTACGACCGGATCGTCGTCACCTTCGCAGTAACCAGCATCCCGCCCGCGTGGATCCACCAAACCCGCACCGGCGGCATCGTATTGACTCCGGTGTTCTCCGGCCTCGCCAGACTCACCGTCACCGGTGAAGGCAACGCGGAAGGTCGGTTTATCGGTCCGGGCTACTTCATGCGCCACCGCGCCACCCCGAATACGTCACCCAGTGCGTGCTCGGTGTCTTCGGCGAATGGGCCACCCTGGTCTCAGCGCACCACTGACCTGCCCGCCAGCGTTTACTACGATAACGACTTCCGCTTCCAGCTCGACCTCAGCATGCCCAGACTCAGCCACCGCCATCCAGGCGGCGACCTGAACAACCTGATTCTCAGCACCCCAGACGGATCACACGCCCATATCACTCCCGACGGCGCCCTGACCCAATCCGGGCCTCGCCGACTCTGGGACGACATCGAGACCCGCCACCAGAGCTGGCGCTCCCTCGGCGCCCCGCCCCGCGAACGCTTCGGCCTTACCGTCACTCCACAGCGTCAAGCGATCTGGCTGGACACCCCCGACAGTGGCCACCAGTGGCAGGTGGGTTAGCTCACATCGGCTCCGTCAGTCCCCTACAACTCCCAGAACCGCGCTCGCCCAAACCCGTTCTCAGGAGCTCCTCGTCGCCGTTTCCGTTTTGTTGGGGCGGCGGAGCGGCGGCCACGGGGGAGAACGCCTACTTCGGTGGCCTGCTGGCGCTGACGGTGGACGACGACGACGCCTTCGGCCGGATCATCGGCCAGAGTTCGTTCATGGGCTTGCGCAGCCAGCGCACGGCGCGGATCAGGTTCTCCGACGTCGTTCATGACGACGACCAGCCGATCGAGACCGCCACCGACGTCCACCCGTACTACGTCGTCGGCGACCTCGGCGCCCAGCTCGCCATCAGCCTGCAGGTACCGCATTGCCCGTCGTCGCGTTCCTGGGCCAACCTGACCTACACCGACCCGGACGCCGACCAGCAGGAGTTCCGCATCCGTCAGTTCGGCCCCCGCAAGCTGTGGGACGAGGTGGAGGCCGCCTACCGCTGGTGGGCCGACGCCGGTAGCCCCGCCGTCGATCGGTGGCGCTTCACCGTCACCCCCGAGGGACAGCGGGTGGAGCTGGATCCGTGATCTTCCGAGACGTCAGCAGGGCCTCGGCCAGTGCCGTGGCGGTGAGCTCCCGCTGCCAGTGCCGGGCGCCGCCGACCTGCAGCGCGGCGTCCACCGTGGCCGCGGAGAGCGGCTGCGGCGGCTCCCATGCCAGCCGCCGCACGAGGTCGGGCTGCAGCAGGTTCTGCAGCGGCACCTGGTGCGCATCGCCGATCTCGGTGAGCGCCCCGCGCGCGGCGGCGAGACGCCCGGCGGCCTCCGGGTCCCGATCCTCCCACCGGCTCACCGGGGGCGGCCCGTCGACCGGAACCCGGACGGGAGGCAGTGCGTCGGCCGGCAGTTCCCGCGCCTCGCGCAGGGCCGACAGCCAGGTCGCCGCCCGCCTGCGCTGTCCTCGCCCGCCGAACACCGGCAGCTGTACCAGCGTCGCCTCGTCGGGAGGGTCCGCCACGGCCGCGACGAGGATCGCCGAGTCCGGCAGCACCCGTCCCGGCGCGATGTCGCGGCGCCGGGCCACGTCCTCGCGGGCGTTCCACAACGCCCGCACGCCGGCGAGCTGCCGAGGTTTGCGTATCCGGTGGACGCCCGACGTCCGGCGCCATGGATCCACCCGTGGGAGCGGCGGGCCCGCGGTGCGCACCGCCTCGAACTCCTCGTCGGCCCACGTGCGCTTGCCCTGCGTGGCGAGCTCCTCGGCCATCGCCTCCGCCAGCGGCAGCAGCAGCTCGACGTCCAGCGCCGCGTAGGTCAGCCAGTCGGCGGGCAGGGGCCGGCGCGACCAGTCCGCGGCGCCGTGGCCCTTCTCCAGCCGGTACCCGAGCAGCTCCTCGGTCAGCGGCCCGAGCCCGACCCGCTCGAACCCGGCGAGCCGGCCCCCGAGCTCGGTGTCGAACAGGGCGGCCGGTGCCAGCCCCAGCTCCCGCAGTGACGGCAGGTCCTGCGACGCGGCGTGCAACACCCACTCGGCGGGGTTGAGGACCGCGGCGAGGCCGGCCAGGTCGTCGATCCCGATGGGGTCCAGCAGGATCGTGCCGGTGCCCTCGCGGCGCAGCTGGACCAGGTACGCGCGCTGCGAGTACCGGTAGCCCGATGCCCGCTCGGTGTCGACGGCGACGGGACCGGTGCCGGCCGCGAGGGCGTCCACGGCGGCGCGCAGCGACCCGGGGGAGTCCACGACGGGCGGCACCCCACCAGCAGGGGCCAGCAAGGGAACGGCGGCGGTCTCTTCGCTCAGCGGATGACCCCGGCCCGCATCGCCAGGGCCACCATCTGCGCCCGGTCACCGGTGCCGACCTTGCGACCGATGCGGGACAGGTGGCTCTTCACCGTGAGCGAGGAGAGGCGGAGGGCCTCACCGATCTCCTTGTTCGACTGGCCGTCCGCGACGAGCTGGAGCACCTCGACCTCGCGGGCGGAGAGCTCACGAGGCGTGTTGTCGGTGCCCGCCACGCGGGTGCCGGTGGCGAGCACCGGAGCCACACCCGGGTCCGCGTACACGCCGCCGTCGAGCACCCGTCGCACTCCGTCGGTGACGACGGCAGGTGACGCCGACTTGAGCAGGTACGCGTGCACCCCGGACTGGAACGCGGTGCGCACGGCGTGCGGGTCGTCGGACGAGGCGAGTACGACGATGCGCGGCCAACCCTTGGCCCGCAGCTCGTGCACCAGATCCAGCCCGCTGCCGTCGGGCAGGCCGAGATCGAGTATCGCCAGGTCGCACGGGCCCGAGGCGGCGGCTCGCGCCTTGGCCTCGGCGACCGATGCGGCCTCGAGCACCGTGCCGGCGCCCATTGACGCCAGCCGGGAGGCGATGGCCTCCCGCAAGAGCGGGTGGTCGTCGACCACCAGCACCGAGAACAGCTCCTCCCGCGGGTGCGGGACTATGGACGCCGGGACGGTGCCGGAGGGCTGGAACGTCCCCGAACGGACGGTCGAGCCGTATCCGACTGCAGCCACGTCGGTTACCTCCTGGAGTCGGTCGTGCCCCCGACCGCACCGGGACCCCGCCCGAATGACCGCGCCGCCACTCGACCGGGGGTGGTGTCGTATCGGGGAGAGTAGCCGTACATGCAGGGCAACGGGGCTCGCGAGCGCACCTTCTTCGTCGTGTCGCGTGGCCTTACGCGTTTGGCGGTCCCACGTTCGGCGGAGCTGTGGGCGGATCGGTAACGCGAGAGCTCCCCCCGACGACATCCCCTCTCACCCGTGACGCCGGCCCAGCACCGTGACACCCACCGGGGGCAGCCCCGCGGTCGTCGCGACGAGTTCGTAGAACGCCTCCGCGTGGTGTTGCAGGTCCGCGTCCAGCGGGGTCCAGGACGCCCGCAGCTCCATGTCATCCGTGCGTTCCGGCCCCGCGATGTCGCCGAACCGGGCCGAGGAGGTCTGGGTCACCGTGCCGCCGAGCGCGGTGGTGCGGGCACCGGCCGACTGCAGCGCCTCGGTCAGCCACGACCACCCGACGGCGGGCAGCATCGGATCCCCGGCGAACTCCACCTCCAACTCCGCGCGGACGTACACGACCAGGCGCAGGACCCCGTCCCACGCCTCCTGGCCGTCGGGGTCGTGCAGCAGCACGAGTCGCGCGGTGACGGTCTCGGCGTCGTCGCCGCGGAGCCGGGCACCGAGCGCGTGCGACCACGGGGCGAGCCGCTGGGGCGCGCGGAGCCGCTCGGACTCCACGCCGGGCCGGGGCTCTACCCGCCCCAGGGACTCGACGGCCTGCCGGAACGCAGCCGGCGCTGCATTGACCGGGTCTGGGGTGGGCGTGGACACGAGAGGGACTGTACGAGCGCGGGGCGCGCCGCGCAGCCACGCCGCGCCCGGGGCCGTGTCAGGAGGCGGCGGGGACGGCAGGGACGGCGCGCCGCGGCTGCCACCAGAGCTCGACGCCACCCTCGCAGTCCAGGCAGATCGCGATCGGCGCCGGGTCGCCCGGCAGCTGCACGACCTCGACCGTGCAGTCCTGCCGGCACGCCGCGCACCACGCCACTTCGACGCTGACGAGGTGATCGGACACTTCGCACCTCCGTGGGCCGTTCCGTCATGCTGACGTCGACCACCGTCGCATGCGGCACCGCTACCGCCCGGGCGCCACGCCGGTGGTGCGCCGGAGTCCGTGGGAGCATGACGGGGAGATGACGAACGCCACCAGCTCGACGACCGCGCGCCGCGAGCTCAGCCACGCGCCCCTGCTGGTCGCCGCGGCAGGCAGGCGCCCGGCCCACCCGCCGGTGTGGTTCATGCGCCAGGCCGGCCGTTCGCTGCCCGAGTACCGGCGGGTCCGCGCGGGCACGGCGATGCTGGAGGCCTGCCTGACCCCCGCCCTCGTCTGCGAGGTGACGCTGCAACCGGTGCGCAGGCACGGCGTCGACGCGGCGATCCTCTTCAGCGACATCGTGGTGCCGCTGCACGCGGCCGGCGTGGGTCTGGACATCGTCGCCGGTACCGGTCCTGTCATCGACGCGCCGGTGCGCACGGCGGCGGACGTCGCGGCCCTGCCCCGGCTGGCGCCCGACGCGGTGGAACCGGTGGCGCAGGCCGTCCGGCTGCTGGTGCGCGAGCTCGGGCCGACGCCGCTCATCGGGTTCGCGGGCGCCCCCTTCACCCTCGCGTCGTACCTGGTCGAGGGTGGCCCGAGCCGCAACCACGAGCGCACCAAGGCGCTCATGCACGCCGAGCCTGCGGTGTGGCACGACCTGCTGGCGCACCTCGCGGACCTCACCTGCACGTTCCTGCGGGTACAGGTCGACGCCGGCGTCGACGCGGTGCAGCTCTTCGACTCGTGGGCCGGTGCACTGTCCGAGCGCGAGTACCGGGAGTTCGTGCTGCCGCACTCCCGCCGGGTGCTCGACGGCCTGGCGGGAACCGGGCTGCCGCGCATCCACTTCGGCGTCGGGACCGGCGAGCTCCTCGGCGCGATGGCCCACGCCGGCGGGGACGTGGTCGGCGTCGACTGGCGGGTGCCGCTCGACCGGGCCGCCGAGCGCGTCGCCGGTGCCCGGCCGGGGCGCCCGGTCGTGCTGCAGGGAAACCTCGACCCGGCGGTGTTGTTCGCGGGGTGGGACGCCGTCGAGCGGGAGGTGCGCCGCGTCGTGGCGGAGGGCCGCGTCGCGGACGGGCACATCGTCAACCTCGGCCACGGCGTGCTGCCCGAGACCGACCCGGATGTGCTGACCAGGGTGGTGGAGCTGGTGCACACGTTGTGAGAGTCGGCGGCAGGATCGCGGTCGTCGGCGGGGGAGTGTCCGGCCTCGCCGCGGCGCACCGGCTGCGGCGGCTCGTGCCGGACGCCGAGATCACCGTGATCGACGGCGCGGCGCGGCTCGGCGGTGCGCTGCGGACGGTCGAGCTGGCCGGGGTAGCGCTGGACGTCGGCGCCGAGGCGTTCCTCGTCCGGCGCCCCGAGGCCACGGCGCTGGTGACCGAGCTGGGCCTCGGTGCCGATCTGATCCATCCGACGTCGGCGGCACCCACCGTGCGGGCAGACGGACGCACCGTCGGGCTGCCGACGCGCACCGTGCTGGGCCTGCCCGCCTCCGCCGACGCTGTCGCGGGCCTGCTCTCACCCGCCGGGCGCGCGCGGGTGGCCGCCGAGGCGGCCATGCCGCTGGCGTGGGAACCGGGCACCGACGTCGCGGTCGGCGCCCTGGTCCGGTCCCGCGCGGGGGACGAGCTGGTCGACCGCCTGGTGGACCCGCTGCTGG
>JALYQB010000226.1 GCA_030856045.1 Actinomycetota bacterium | reverse complement strand
GCCGGCTGCCCGGCGAGACCAGCTGCACCACCCTGGTGTGGGCCGTGCTCGACCGCTGCTCCCGCTGCTCCCGCGGCGCGCGCGGGTTCACCATGACCCCCGCCGGGCTGCGCCTGCTCCAAGACCTACGCCGCACCCTGCTCGAACCACCCACCGAGCTAGGACACACCGACCAGCCCGCGGCCGTCGAGCCCGACACTGTCGGGGTCGTCGCCTAAACTCACCCCAGCGAGAGGATCTCTACGTCCGCTCATTTACACCGCTCGTGAGACGCGACCGCGGTCGCCACCCGCTACGACAAACGCGAGTACATCTTCGCCAGCACCGTCGATGTCGCCTCGATCCGGATCTGGCTCCGCGACCCCGTTACATGATCCACGGGACACGCCCTAGTGCAAACGGGCAGCTGAGCGGCGCAGACAGATACTGTAAGTGGTCGTCTGGGACCCGAGTGGGCTGCTGCCCCTGGGCGCTACTGACGTTCCTGTGGGTGCCAAGGATGGACCGCACCGTCGAGAGGAGCCCGTCGGCAGCGACCAGCACATCGCCGTGCACGGGGTCCGACGGACGGCCGTCCCGGTCGACGAACTGCGCACGCACCCCGCCCGGAGCAGCAGGCCCTGCAGCCGGCCCCGGTGGAAAGAGAACTGCGGAAACGCGAACCCGGCGTCCAGGCCGCAGGCCCTGCGCAGGATCTCGTGCCCCAGCCGGTGGATGTAGGACAGCTCCTGGGTCCGGATCCCCACCTCAACCATCCGCCGCGCCGCGCGCTGTAGGCACGGGAACTCTCGTCGGGGAGCCGCGTCAGGTCGAGCTGTCGGAACCTCCGCGCGACGGCCGAGCCCGCGTACCTCCTCGGTCTTCTCTGCGCCTGTGCGGTCGCGATGCCAGGTAATGCCGACGTCGCCTAAGCATCTCCTGCACAGGGAGGCGCGGGTCGCAGCGCTTGCGCCCACGGTCAGCCGGTGTTCTTCAATCCCGCCGCGATTCCGTTGATTGTCTGTAGTAGCGCGCGGTGTAGGTCGGGGGCTGGTTCGGTGACCTTCCGTCGGCGGGTCAGCAACTCGATCTGCAGGTGGTGCAGCGGCTCCAGGTAGGCGGCCCGGACTGCGAGGGTGTTGCGCAGCACCGGGTGCCGGGCCAGCAGGATGGTCGACCCGGTCACTCGCAGCACCTCGTGCAGCGCCACGTCATGCTCGGTGCGGATGGTGTCGAAGATCGGCTGCAGGCTGGGTTCGACCAGTGCGCAGACGTAGCATTCCGCGATCCGCAGTTCGGTCTTCGCAAGGGTCATCTCGACGTTGCCGAGCAGGTTGGCGAAGAACGCCCACTGCCGCATCTCGTCGATCACGGGGCCGTAGCCGGCCTCCCGCGCGGCGCGCAGTCCGCTCCCGAGGCCGTACCAGCCTGGTACGACCATCCGGGTCTGCGTCCAGCCGAACACCCACGGGATTGCCCGCAGGTCGTCCAGGGTGGGTGTCCCCGTGCCGGGTCGGCGCGACGGCCGGGAGCCGACGTTGAGCAGGCCGAGCTCGTCCACCGGCGTCGCCGCCGAGAAGAACTCCGGCAGGCCCGGTGAGGCCACGAGTGCCCGGTAGGCGCCACGCGCCGCGTCGCTGATGCAGGTCATGGCCTCGTCCCAGCGGGCGAGGGTGTCGGCGGGCCAACGCGAGGTCTGGTGCCGCAGCGTCGCGTCGAGCATGGCGGCGAGCAGGATCTCCAGGTTGTCGTGGGCCAGCGCGGGCAGCGAGTACTTGTCGGAGATCGCCTCGCCCTGCTCGGTGAGTTTCATCGTCGCGTCCACGGAGCCGAACGGTGACGAGGCCACGGCCTCGCCTGCGGGACCGCCGCCGCGACCGACCGACCCGCCTCGGCCGTGGAACAGCCGCAGCCGCACGCCGTGCTCGGCGCCGACGTCGCGCAGCTGGCGCTGCGCCCGGTGGATCTCCCACTGCGAGGTCGTGATCCCTGCGCCCTTGTTGGAGTCGGAGTAGCCGAGCATCACCTCCTGCACGTCGCCGCGATTGCGCACCTGTCTGCGGTACCCGGGGTCGGAGAGCAGCTCGTCGAGCAGCGCGCCCGCCTGGCTCAGCTCCTCGACGGTCTCGAACAGCGGGACCAGGTCGATCGAGGAGCGCGGGTCCGTGCGCAGCTCCACCATGTACGCCTCGCGGGCGAGCACGGTCGCGGCGAGCATGTCATCGACGCCCTGGCACATCGAGACGATGTAGGTACGCGCGACCTCCTGCCCGAGGTCGTGCTGGACGCCGTGCAGCATGTCGAATGTCGCCAGCACGTCCGCGGCCTCCTCCGGCACCCCGTAGTGCCGTCGTACGAGGGGGCGACCGCTCGCCAGCTCACGGGACAGCAGTGCCGTGCGCTCGGCTCTGGTGAGCTCGGCGTAGGGCTTGTCCAGCTCGCCGAGCGCGTCGTAGATCGCGGCGAGGGCGGCGTGGTGGCGGGCGCTGTGCTCGCGGATGTCGAGCTCGGCGAGGTGCAGGCCGAGCGCCCGCGCGGCGCGAAGCGCCCGGGCCAGTGTGCCGTCCGCGACCCGCCCGCCGAGGTGGCCGCGCAGCGACCGGTCGAGCACGGACAGGTCCTCGAGGTAGCCGTGCGGTCCGAGGTAGTTTCGGCCCGGGGTGTGCGGGCGGCGTTCGCGGATCCGGGTGCGGGTGCTCTCCAGCCGGGCCTGGATGTAGGACAGCTTGAGCCGGTAGGGCTCGTTCGCGTTGAGCCGGATGAAGCGGTCGTGGATCTCGGGCAGCGCACGGCGGTCGCGGGCCAGCGAGCCGCGCAGCTCCTCGGAGACCCCGACGACCCGGGTCGAGATGCTCAGCTCGTTGACCAGCTGCTCGACGAGGTGGCCGTGGATGCGCAGGGCGCGGTCCGCGTAGAGCTCGAGTACCTCGCGGGTGACCGCCGGGCTGACGTTGGGGTTGCCGTCCCGGTCGCCGCCGACCCAGCTGCCGAGCACGAGCGGCCGCGCTCCGGCGGGCACGGTGAACCCGGCCGCGCGCACCTCGTGCTCGAACTCGCCGAGCAGGTCGGGCACGGTGCGGCCGCCGAGCTGCTCCAGGTACCAGCCGATCGCGCGGGCCTCGTCGCCCACCGTGGGCTTGCCCACGCGGATCTCGTCGGTCTGCCAGAGCAGGTCGACCAGGGCGCCCAGCTCAGCGTCGCAGACGCCACGGTCGAGGCCGTCCGCCACCCGGCGCAGGATGGCGAGGACGGACTGCCGGGACGACTCGGTGGGGTGCGCGGTGAACACCGGCCGGAGCTCCGCGCGGGCCAGCACCGATTGCACCTGCGCCCGCTCGTCCCCCGGGAACTCCTCGGCCAGACGTTGCATGACCACGCGCAGCGGACGGCGGTCGGCTGGGCGCAGGGTGCGCAGCTCACGGGCGCGGTGCAGCTGCTCGGCGATGTTGGCCAGCTGGAAGTACTGCGAGAACGCCCGGGTCAGCGCGACGGCGGTGCCGGCGTCCAGCCCGGATAGCAGCGCGGTGATCTGCGCCCCACCGCCCTCCGGCGTCTCCCGCGCGAGCCGGCGCACCTCCTCCACCAGCTCCAGCAGCTCAGGGCC
>JALYQB010000218.1 GCA_030856045.1 Actinomycetota bacterium | reverse complement strand
AAGGCGTTCGAGGCCGCCCACCTGCAACGACACACCTTCCACGGCGACTGGAACTACACCGTAACCGCCTCGCCGGGCGAAGACACGACACGCCCGAACCTGGAGAAGTAATTTTTCTGTGAGCACTAACCGGGGAACGGTTGGGGGCAAACGGCGGTGCCCGTCACGCCGCTCTCTACGCTGCGGCGCATGCCGGGAAACGGGAACGCCCCCGCGGACGACGACGAGCACCCGGGTGAGAGGCGGCGCGGGCCCGTGGTGCTGCGGCGCGGCCGGCGCGACGAGGCGACCACCACCGACCAGCGGCTGCTGGACTCCCGCGGCCCGTCGGACTGGGTTCATACGGATCCGTGGCGGGTCCTGCGAATTCAGTCGGAGTTCGTCGAGGGCTTCGGGATGCTCGCCGAGCTGCCCCGTGCGGTGACGGTCTTCGGCTCGGCCCGGACGTCGCGGGAGCATCCGGAGTACGCCGCGGGCCGGACGCTGGGTGCGGCGCTGGCCGGCGCGGGGTTCGCCGTGGTCACCGGCGGCGGTCCGGGCACGGTGGAGGCGGTGAACCGCGGCGCGTCGGAGGCCGGGTGGCTGTCCGTCGGGCTGGGCATCGAGCTGCCCTTCGAGCAGGGCCTCAACCCGTGGGTCGACCTCGGTATCAACTTCCGCTACTTCTTCACCCGCAAGACGATGTTCGTGAAGTACTCGCAGGCGTTCGTGTGCCTGCCGGGTGGGTTCGGCACGCTCGACGAGCTGTTCGAGGCGCTGACCCTCGTGCAGACGAAGAAGGTCACCAAGTTCCCGGTCGTGCTGTTCGGGAAGGCGTACTGGGGTGGCCTGTACGACTGGCTGCTCGATACCGTCATGGCGGGTGGGAAGCTCGGCGAGCGGGACCTCGCGCTGCTGCACCTGACCGACGACGTCGACGAGGTCGCACAGCTGGTCGCGGACGCCTACAACGCGTGGGAAGACACGCATTGACGAGCGTCTGTGTGTACTGCTCGTCGTCGCTGACGGTGCCGGCGCATTACCTGCGGCTCGCGTCGGACGTCGGCGCCGCGATCGCGCGCCGAGGCTGGGAGCTGATCTCCGGCGGCGGTCGCGTCTCGATGATGGGCGCGGTGGCCCATGCTGCCCGTTCGGGTGGTGCGCGCACGGTCGGTGTGATTCCGCGGGCGCTGATGGATCGTGAGGTCGCCGACACCGGGTCCGACGAGCTGCTCGTGACGGACACGATGCGCGAGCGCAAGGCGCTGATGGACGCGCACGCGGACGCGTTCCTCGCCCTGCCCGGGGGCATCGGCACGTGCGAGGAGCTGTTCGAGGCATGGACGTCCCGTGCGCTCGGGATACACGCCAAACCCGTGGTGGTACTCGACCCGGACGGGCACTACGGGCTGCTGCTGGACTGGCTGGGCACACTCACCGAGCGCGGCTTCCTGCCCACCGAGGGGCTCGCCACATTACAGGTGCACACGTCCCTCGACGCCGCCCTCGACGCCTGCGCCCTGACCCCCTGACCGACTGCGACATGGATGCTTGTCGTGGTCGGGGAGCCCTTTCCCACAGCGACAAGCATCCATGTCGCGGGCACGAGCGGGGGGTGAGGATCTTGCGGTTCGGGTTTCAAGCGCTGCCTGCGGACCGGGCTGCGGTGATGGCGATCGTCAACCGAACCCCGGACTCCTTCTACGACCGCGGCGCGACGTTCACCGACGATGCCGCCATGGCCGCGGTGGACCGCGCGGTGACCGAGGGCGCCGACATCGTCGACATCGGTGGAGTCAAGGCAGGCCCCGGCCACGACGTGGACCCCGCGGAGGAGACCCGCCGCGTCGTGCCGTTCGTCGCCGCAGTGCGCGAGCGCCACCCGGGCCTGCTGATCAGCGTCGACACCTGGCGCTGCGAGGTCGGGGCACCGGCGTGCGAGGCGGGGGCCGACATCCTCAACGACACCTGGGCCGGCTACGACCCGCGGCTCGCCGAGGTGGCTGCCGAGCACGGGGTCGGCATGGTGTGCTCTCATACCGGCGGCGCGCAGCCCCGCACCCGGCCCCACCGCGTGAGCTACGACGACGTGGTGCGTGAGGTCGTGGCCGACGTCACCGCGCAGGCGGAGCGCCTCGTCGAGCTCGGTGTCCGCAAGGAGGCGATCCTCGTCGACCCGACCCATGACTTCGGCAAGAACACCTGGCACGGTCTCGAGCTGCTCCGCCGCCTCGACGAGCTGGTGGCCACGGGATGGCCGGTGCTCATGGCACTGTCGAACAAGGATTTCATCGGTGAGACGCTCGGGGTCGGACTGACGGACCGCCTCGACGGCACGCTCGCGGCGACCGCGGTCGCCGCCTGGACGGGGGCACGGGTGTTCCGGGTGCACGAGGTGCGCCAGACCCGCCGCGTCGTGGACATGGTGGCCTCGATCGCGGGCACCCGTCCGCCCGCGAGGGCCGTCCGGGGGCTCGCGTGACGCTGACCGGGCCCGCTCGACGGTGGTTCGCCCGCGCGACCGTCCAGCAGCCGTCGTGGACGGTGACCGAGCTCGTCGCGGCCAAGGGGAACCGCACGGTGAGCGTGGTGCTGCCCGCCCTCGACGAGGAGGCCACCGTCGGCGCGGTCGTGGCAGCGCTGGCGCCGCTGCGCGAGGTCCTCATCGACGAGCTGGTGCTCGTGGACTCCGGCTCGACCGACCGCACCGTCGAGCTGGCCGCGGCGGCGGGCGCGCGGGTGGTGTCGCGCACCGACGTCCTGCCCGAGCTCGCCCCCCGGCCCGGCAAGGGGGAGGTGCTGTGGCGATCACTCGCGGCGACCTCCGGTGACGTCGTGGCGTTCCTGGACTCCGACCTCGTCGACGTCGACGCCGGGTTCGTCCCCGCGCTGCTGGGGCCCCTGCTCACCGGCACCGGAGCGCACCTGGTGAAGGGCTTCTATCACCGCCCGCTGCGGCTGGAGAGCGCCGACGTGGGCACCGGCGGCGGCCGGGTGACGGAGCTGCTGGCGCGCCCGCTGCTCGCCTCGCTGCGGCCGGAGCTGGCCGGGGTGGTGCAGCCGCTCGGCGGGGAGTACGCCGCGACGCGGGAGTTCCTCGAGTCGGTGCCGTTCGCGGCCGGATACGGGGTGGAGATCGGGCTGCTGCTCGACGCGCATGCCCGCTACGGACTCGACGGGCTCGCGCAGGTGAACCTCGGCGTGCGCAAGCACCGCAACCGGTCGCTGCTGGAGCTGGGTGTCATGGCCCGCCAGATCCTGGGCGCAGCGCTGCCGCGGTGCGGCGTCGCCGAGGCGCCGGGGGCGTCGGGGATCACGCAGTTCGTCCACTTCGACGAGCGGTGGTTGCCCGCCGAGAGCGACGTGCCGGTCGGCGACCGCCCCCCGATGCGCGACGTGCTGGCGGCGCGCTCGGCGTGAGGGATGTGCCACGATCGGCCCATGGCGACGGTGCTGATCTACCTCGTCGTGATGGCCGTGGTGGCGGCTGTGGTCTTCCTGGCCGCGTCGCTGGTCTTCGGGCGGGGCGAGGAGCTCGCGCCGCTGCCGCCCGGCGCCACTCCGACGAGCCTGCCCGCGCACGGGCTGGCCGGTGCGGACCTGCGGCGGGTGCGCTTCCCCCAGGTCGTACGCGGCTACCGGATGACCGAGGTGGACTGGGTGCTCGAGCGCGCCGCCGCCGAACTCGACGAGCTGCGCGCCCGCGTGGCGGAGCTGGAGCTACTGCGGTGACCCCTTCATGAGTACCGACATCGTGCTGCGGGTGGACGTCGACGCCCCGCCGGAGGCCGTGTTCGCGGCGGCACTGGACTGGGAGCGTCAAGGCGAGTGGATGTTCGGCACGCGGGTCCGCGTGGTGGCGGGGGACGGGCGGTCGGTGGGGTCGGAGGTCGCCGCGACGACCGGGATCGGTCCGCTGGGTGTCACCGACACGATGCGCGTCACGGCGTGGGATCCGCCGCGACGCTGCGAGGTGGTGCACACCGGCCGCATCGTGCGCGGCTCGGCCGTCTTCGCCGTCGAGCCGCGCGGCCGCGGGTCGACGTTCATCTGGTCCGAGCACCTCGACCTGCCGCTGGGCGCCGTCGGCCGCCTCGGGTTCCGGGTGGTGCGCCCCGCCTTCACCTGGGGACTGGCGCGCTCGCTGAACTCATTCGCCGAGTTCGCCCGCAACTACCCGCGGTGACCCCGCACCCGATGACCCTGCCCGGCCCGGACGGGCGACCGCGCTGCGCGTGGGGCGCGTCGACCCCGGACTACGCCGAGTACCACGACGTCGAGTGGGGCGTGCCGCTGCACGGCGAGACCGGGCTCTTCGAGCGGATCAGCCTCGAGGCGTTCCAGTCCGGGCTCTCGTGGCTCACGATCCTGCGCAAGCGGCCCGCGTTCCGGGTGGCGTTCGCGGGGTTCGTGCCGGCGGCGGTGGCGGCGTTCGACGAGCGCGACGTCGCCAGGCTGCTCACCGACACCGGTATCGTCCGGAACCGGGCCAAGATCGCGGCGACCGTCCGCAACGCCCGTGTGGTGACCGAGCTCGACGGCGGGCTGGACGCGCTGCTGTGGTCCTTCGCCCCCGGCGGCCCCCGCCGGCGGCCGCGGACCTTCGCCGACGTGCCCGCGACGACGGCGGAGTCCACCGCGATGGCCCGCGAGCTCAAGCGCCGTGGCTTCGTCTTCGTCGGGCCCACGACGTGCTACGCGCTCATGCAGGCGACCGGCATGGTCGACGACCACCTCGCGGGCTGCTGGCGCGCTTCGTGAGCGGTGTCGCGAGCCTAGCCCGAGTTTCCTGGCTAGTGTGATCGAGATTGATGTTCCTGCTGGTCAGGATAGGTTTCGATCTTGCTTGAACCTATGACCTAAGTTCGGGGTGCCCAGCGGTTAAGGTCGAAGATCTCGGTGAGGTGGTCCTGGGTGGGGGTGGTCTCGGTGAGCATGCGGCGGGCTTTGGGGCGGCCTCCGGTGGAGGGGTAGATCAGCACGGTCTCCTCGATGCCGGCGAGGGTGTCGAGCAGGTCGCGGACACTCATGGTCAGTCCGTTGTGCGCGGCGTGGCGCCGCATGAGGTGGGCGAGTTGCAGGGCCAGCACGCAGGTGAACAGGTGGACGCGGATGTTGTGGTCGGTCCAGTGGTGCATTGGGGAGAACGACACCACGTGGGGGTCTTTGAGTTGGCGGAAGGAGAACTCGGCTTCGGACTGGGAGCGGTAGCCGGCGATGACCTCGGCGACCGGCCAGTCGTCGCGGTTGGTGATCAGTACGCGCTTGCCGAAGACCTCCTGCTCGAGCACGTGGCGTGCGGCCTGGTCGAGCTGGAAGCTCAGCCGGTGCTGGGGTGGGGTGTCGCCGGTGAGCTGGTAGCTGATGACGCGGGCGGCCCAGGGATCGTGGAGGATCTTCGCGATCTCTGCGTTGACCTTCGCCCGAGGCCGGTGGGTGTGGCCGCGGGCGAGGGTGTCGCCCAGCGCGGAGAGTTTCGCGGTGGCCTTGGCCAGGGTCTGGTCGAAGCCGCGGGACTGGGCGGTGTGCAAGGTCTGTGAGTGGGTGAGCACGACACGACGTTCGGCGTCGTAGACCTCACGACGGGTCGCCACGGCGGTCAGCCCGGGGAAACGCTGCTCATCAATGATGTGGCGATCGGTCGCGGGCAGCGCGAGCAGGTCGGGGCAGTCCGAGGGCGGCACCGAGCCGACGAAACCCAGACCGGCCGCGGCCAGGTGGGCGAAGTTGGCCACCGAGTTCTGCCCGGCGTCGAAGACCACGGTCATCTCCACCGCCGGTGTCGCTGCTCGGTCTGTGGTGTCGCCGGGGGCCGTGGTGTCGCCGGGGGCCGTGGTGTCGCCGGAGGTGGCGGTGGCGACCGCGGTGTAGCGGCCCATCAGCAGGTCGATCATGGTGGCGAACTGGGTGACGTCGGGCCGGTTGCCGGGGTAGGCGTGGGAGACCAGCGGGACGCCGCCGTCGCGGGTGACGACCAGGCCGAGCCCGACCAGGCGTAGGTCGGCGCGCTTCTGCTTGGCCTTGCCGCGTTGCGCGATTGGGGCGCGGTCGTTGGTGGAGTCGATGTAGGTGGCGAAGTTGGTCATGTCCAGCGCGAGCGCGGAGATGTCCAGGTCGAACCCCTCGATCATGCGCAGGGCCAGTCGGTGCTCGATGGCGGCCAGCTCCGATTCGGTGACTGCGTGCATCGCGTCCCAGAACCTGCGGTGGTCCAGCGCCGAGGTCGGGATCTTGATGAACCGGTCGGCGGCGGTGGTGCGCCACCAGTCGGCGAACCCCCGCTTGGAACACGGGTCCACCAGCCGGTTGAGCGCGGCCAGCGCCAGGTAGGTGCCCACGCTGGCGCCCGCGTCGGATCGGCGTGTCCCGACGACCTCGTCGATGATCTCGACAACCCCGAGTCGGGCCAGCATCCCCCAGCCGGCGGCGATGTCGCCGAACCCCAGGTGCCGGGTCCGCTCCGGGCGCGCCGCCGCCTCCCGCGCATCGAGCAGCGCCTCGATGTCGGCCGCCGACCCCAGGTAGCGCTCGGAGACCATCTTCGGTCGACCCTCGACCCAGGCCATCTCCCGCAGGTACCAGTACGGCCTGCCGCTGATCACCTTCTTGTACAGGCTTGCCACTCTTTAGGTCATAGGCCATTACAAGATCGAACACCAGGCGACACGCCGAGAAACGCCAGCTCAGCCCACTCAGGACCGGCTCGCCACAAGCTCAAGATCGAACTAGCCAGGAAACTCGGGCTAGATTGAGCGGCAGCGCGATCGGGGTGCCGCCCCAGGGTGGGGACACCCGCAGGCAGACCACCACCAGGTTCAGGCCCCAGGCGTAGACGACCCGTTTCACGGTGGAGCGGATCGCGTCGCGGAA
>JALYQB010000532.1 GCA_030856045.1 Actinomycetota bacterium | reverse complement strand
CGGTCCCAGATCCGCACGGTGCCATCGGCACCACCGGTGATGATCTGGGAGTCATCGGAGGTCAGGGCGAGCGCGCGCACCCACAGGATGTGGCCGGTGATGGGGTCGCCGACCTGCTCACCGCTGGCCCGGTCCCAGATCCGCACCGTGCCGTCATCACCACCGGTGACGATCTGGGTGTCATCCGACGTCACGGCGACCGTGAACACCCGCCCGGTGTGCCCGGTGAGCGGAACACCGACCGGGACGCCGCCAACCCGGTCCCAGATCCGCACCGTGCCATCATCACCACCAGTGACGATCTGGGTACCATCCGACGTTAGCGCGACCGCGAACACGGGACCGGTGTGGCCGCTGAGTGGCGCACCGACGCCCCGGCCCCGGCCCCGCCCCCGTGCCTTGATCCGGTCCCAGATCCGCACCGTGCCGTCATCACCACCAGTGACGATCTGGGTGTCATCCGACGTCACGGCGACCGTGAACACCCGCCCAGTGTGCCCGGTGAGCGGAGCGCCGACCTGCTCACCGCTGACCAGGTCCCAGATCCGCACCGTGCCATCATCACCGCCGGTGACAATCTGGGTGTCATCCGACGTCACAGCGACCGCGCGAACTCGGCCGTTGTGGCCGGTGAGCGGAGCGCCGACCTGCTCACCGCTGACCAGGTCCCAGATCCGCACGGTGCCATCATCACCGCCGGTGACAATCTGGGTGTCATCGGAGGTCAGGGCGGCGGCGCGGACCCAGTCCGTGTGACCGGTGAGCGGGTCACCGATCGGATCGCTGCTGGCCAGGTCCCAGAGCCGGATCGCGCCATCGTTACCGGTAGTGACGATCTGGGTGTCATCCGAGGTCAGCGTAACCGTGAACACCTGGCCAGGGTGGCCAGCGAACGGGGTGACTACCCCGTCAACCACGCTCGACCATGCCGCATAGTCTCTCACAGTAATAACAACTTCCCCTGGAGGGTGACGAACAGCCACGGACAGAGTCGCCTGCAACGCTAACCGCCATGCTCAAACCTCGGTATGGCGGCTGCGCGCGACAATCCTGCAAGCACCTGCCCCATCCCCGTCTCAGGCGGCTCGCTGGGCAGGAAGAGGCGTACATCGACGTCAGGCATCGACTCGAACGCCGCCGTGATGAGCGGCGGACGTCGGTCCAGTCGAGTGCGCCGTTGCCGCAGATGACCCAGTGCGGCCCGGACATGGCCGCTCCATGCGGTCCGGTTCGCTGGGCGTGTTGTTCCACATCATTGATGCCGCGGTTCCCGACTCTCAGCGCAGCACGACGGCGACGGTAACGGGGTGGACCGACAGCGCCCGCGGTCGTGGCTCGTCTCACCGGTGGGGGATCTGACGTATGGCCTGGTTGGTGCGGGTGAGGTCGAACAGCTCGGGGTCGAACTGCGCGGCGTGGTCGAGCCCGAGCCAGTCCAGCATGTCCTGGTGCTCGGGATCGTCCGGATCGGCAAGAACCTCACGCAGGCGCTCGTAGCCACCCGGCCCGCCGCAGTCCTCCGGCGGGCAGGCGCCCTCCCCGGCGAGGCAGGCCGGGTAGCGGTCCGTCTCGCCGGCGGTGTGCCCCTGCTCGACGAGGATCTCGTGATCCCAGTCGTCGCCGAAGTCGTAGGTGTACTCGATCTTCGTACCCTCGCCGGTCACCAGGTCGGCGAGCGTGACCTGCCGCTCGTCGCGGAACTCCAGCTCCGGGTCGCCGACGCCGTAGCGGACGCCGCCTGCCTCGAACATGTGCAGGTGGCAGTTCTCCCAGCCCATCGACGCCTGGATGATCGAGTGCAGCCGGTCCAGCCGGACGCCTGCGGACACCACGAGCCGGCGCCACACCGGTGGGTGCGCCACGTCGCGCAGGGTGACCGTGATCTGGTAGCCGGGATCCCCGGGCCCTGCCTCGCCCAGCCAGGTGCGCATGCCCCGCACGCCGAGCGCGGTCAGCTCCGCGACCGCGTCAGGCTCGCTGCCGGTCAACTGCACCGCCCCGAGCAGCTCCAACGTGCGCAGCGCACGGACCGTGTCGCGGTCGTTGCCCCGGCGCCACATCTCCTGCTGCAGCGGGTCAGCGTCGTCGATGGCGTACGGCGCGGCCGCGACCGCCCAGGTCAGCGCGCATGCCTCGTCGATCCGCAGCGGTCCGCCGTAGAGCCTCGACAGCAACGCGTTCATCGCGCGCTCGAACTCCACGCTCAGCGGCGCGTCGCCGCGGCAGATCGTCTCGCCGAGCGCGGGGAACACCTCGAACGCGCGATCCCACAGCCGGCGCGGGCGGTCGAGCAGTGCCCGGTTCTTCTGCACCGCCGCCAGACGTCCCTTCACCACACGCACCAGGCGCAGGGCCAGTGCCCAGTCCGCGATCAGGTTCAGCCCCGGCAACTCCTGGCTGCTCTTGGTCTTGAACACCCGATCGCCGATCGCCGGGTCGAGCGTGTCCCCGGTGCCGAGCAGCGGGACCAGCATGCGCGCGTCGGTGAGGCCGATCCGGCCCGTCTGGGTCAGCTTGCGCCCGTCCCCTGCCCATTCGGTGAACACGCGTAACCGCCGCACGCCTTCGGAGTTCTCTGCCACCTCGTCCACGCCGGTGAGAATAGGGGATCACCGTCGGTTCGAGTCAGCGGTCCGGCGCGGTGGGAGGCCGCGGGCGCAGTCGCTGCATCGAGCTGGACCGACGACGACCCAGGTCCGACGCCTGCAGTCGGCACAGGTGAGCTGTCGCATCCGCACCCGCCCCTTCGTGATCAGCTCCTCTGGACCCGCGACCAGGCGTCGCAAGATCCCGGTCATGGCAGGACGACGGCGGGTTCGGTGACCATGGGCCGACTACACCAGCTCGCCGCGCGGCGGTGGCCGGATCGGTGCTTCGGGACAGCGGGCTGAGTGACGGCATGGGCGCAGGTGCTCGCGTGCACCCGAGAAGGCCGCCGTCGCGTCGGTTCGCCCTCGTGCGGCCCCGAAGTCGACGCGCAGAACGATCACGAAGCGACCTGCCACCGTCCTCGGCCGATTACCGTCATGGCCTGCTCGTCATCCCATCGGTCACCGAGGAGCCGGCATGGCCATCGACCAGCGGGGCAACGTGTTACTGGGGAAGCTGCTGGCTGAGCTCGCCTGGTCTCCCAGCCGGTTGACCGAGGCCGTCAACGGCCTGCTCGGGCCCGGCTACGTCGGGCGCAGCACCGTCTCGGAGTGGCTGCACCAGGACCGGGTGCCCCGCCACCCGCTGCCCACCGTGGTGGTGCACCTGATCTCCGACGCGCTTGACCGGGAGGTCTCCGTCGACGAGCTGTGGTCCGGCCGGGCCCGGCGCGCTGAGCTGTGGGTGCCCGCCGATGACGGGCTGCATCTGCCGTGGACCGCCGCAGGTACCGTGGACGTCCTGGACGACTGGCTCCGCCACACCGGAGGCTCGATCGGAATGGACCGCCGCATCTTCCTCGCCGTCAGCGGCGCGGCGCTCACCGCACCGGCCTGGGGCTACGTCGATCACCTTGCCGGCACCCGGGGTGGTTCGTTCGCTGCGCTGGCCGACGCCGGGCGCACCCTCACCGTCACCCCCGCGATGGTGGACGCGGTGGCCGCCACCACGGCCGGAATCCGGAAGCTGGGCGACAGCGAGGGTGGGCACGCGGACAACCTGCGGTTCGTGCACCACCACCTGACCTGGGTCGGCAAGCTGTTGCGGCAGTCCCGGTTCACCACCGGGGTGGTGGCCGACCGGCTGCTCGCCGAGTGGGCTCAGCTGGCGCAGCTGGCCGGCTGGATGGCCCATGATGCGGGCAAGCACGGCCTGGCCCAGCGGTACTTCACCAGCGGTCTGCACGCCGCGCACACCGCGGGGGACCGCTCGGTGGGAACCTACCTGCTGACCTGCATGAGCCAGACAAGAGTGATTCAGGGCCGGCTGGACGACGGCATCGATCTGACCAGGGCCGCCCGCGACGCGGTGGAGCTGGACAACGCCGCCTACGACGCCGCGAAGGCAACCCCGGCTGCGGTGCGCGCGCTGGCCGTGAGCGGGTCCGCGCGAGCCCAGGCGGCGCTCGGGAACGCCCGCGGTTTCCACTCCGCCGCAGACGAGGCCCGGGCACTACTCGATACGCCGGGCGCGCTGGAGGCCCGCCCGCCGTATCTGGCCTGGTTTGGGCCGGCCACGCTGGAGGGCCAGCTCGCCCAGGGTGGGCTCACCCTGGCCGGGGTCACCTCCCGGGACTGCCGCGTCCTGCTGGACGGCGCGGACGCGGTACTCGGCCGCACCGCCACCGACGCTGCCAGCACGCCCCGAAAGGCGGTGTTCCACGCGGCGCAGCTATCCCGGGCGCACGTCGCGGCCGGCGACCTGGACCGGGCGGTGCCCGCGGGGCAGGCCGCGCTGCGCCGGCTGCCCACGGTTCACTCGCGCTGCTGCGCGCTGGTACTCCGCCGGCTGGAGGCCGATCTCGCTGCGCTGCCACCCGCACGCCGGCCGGCAGCCGTCCGATCCCTCCACGACCAACTCCGTGCCACCCACGCCACTTGATTTCCACCGGCCCCATCACATTCGCCAGACCACGCAGAGTTCCGCGCGTCGTAGAGTACCGAGGCCGGAACGTGTTCGCCTTGATGAGGGCGGCGTTGATCAGGCGGCCGGGGCGACGGAGACGTCGAGCGTGACAGCGTCACTGTCACTGTCGTAATCCTGCGGATCACCTTGCAGAGCGAAGGAGATCGCGTCCATGCAGTCACGCTCGGCGTCCTCGCGGCTCAAAGCACCTCCGAGCGCCGCGGCCGCCCTGGTGCGTGGCGCGGACGGCACCGTGGCGGCCGTCATCGGCCTGTCCAACCCCTACTGCCGGCTCAACGATGACGAGTTGCGCCAGGTCGCCCCGCTGGTGCAGGACGCGGCGATGCGGGCCTCCCTCCGAATCGGTTACGGGCATCGCGGTAACGGCACAGCCGACGAATGACGGGTGCCCGCCCGCAGCCGGATGTGCGCGGTGCTCACCTCGTGACGTGATAGAGCGGTCCGACCTGCCGGGAAACGCCGTCAGCGGGATGCGGGAACTGGAGCACCGGAACCGGCTTGTCCACCGGGTACCCCTTCGGCGTATCGGCGCTGAAGCTCAGCGTGCCGCTGGCCCCCGGCACCGCATACAGACCGTGCAGATTCAGCAGCTGAGCGCGCACACCCGCCGCGGTGGGCGTCGGGATCGCTCCCTCGGGAGCCGCCAGCCGCACCGCTTGCACCGCGGCCAGTAGCGCATCGTGCATCAGGATGGCGTTCGCGCCGTCCAGATGCCCGGGGCCGAACCCCTGTTCCTCGACCTCAGGGTCGAAATCCGGCTCTGTGAATGCCGACAAGAAGTCCTGGAAATGCGCCGGAGTGCCTGGTTCGTTTGCGCTCCACCCCTCGGCGTCGACGCTTGCTGCGACGACGACCGTGAGGTTCGCCGTACGCAGCGCCTCCTCCCGCCCGTCCAGAACCTCCCCAAGGTCCAGCCCCGCGGTCAGGATGGTCAGCGCGGCTTCGGGACACGGTCGTTGTGCGAGCGAGTCGAGGAAAGCTCTGAGATCGATCTCCCGGCCTGCGTAGAGGACGGCCTGCAAACCGTTTCCCGCCGCCGCGCAGATATTGGCCCGTACCGGCGCAAACAGGTGCGGATCAACTCCAAGGGCGGGGACGCCCGTTCCGGTGTACTGCAGCGTCGGAAAATCCTTCAGCTCCGACAGCTGCTCCTCGAAATTATTCGCCAGGGTTTGGGTGAACAGATCCACGCCGCCCTCGGAGTTGGAGTCGCGGACCATCACGCCTGATTCGAGGTCGGTGCTGTCCACGTAGCTGCGCAGTGCAGCCACGTAGTACTGGTTACTGGGCGAGGTCCTGATCAAGTGCGGGATGTGCTCGTAGTCCAGCACGTCAGCGGTGAGATACGAGCTGACCATGGGAATGCCGTGGGCGGACAGCGCCATGGCTCGCTGCTCGGTCTGCGCGGTACTGATACCGAGGCCGATCACCGCGACGAGCGGACTGTCCGGCCGCGCGCTCATCGTCGCCAGTTGGTCGGTCACGTGTCGCCACTGCGCATCGGTGCCGCCCTCGCTGGCCAGGACCAGTTGGATCTGTGGCTTCGGGTCGCCGACCACAGTGGTGGTGTTGACCCGGCGCAACGCGGTGTACGCACCCTCCAGCCGGTGCCGCACCGCGCCTGGGGGCAGCACGTGCGTCGTGGCGCGCGTCAACGGGTCCAGCAGCGCCACGGTGACCGAGGGGGAGCCGGAGGCTCGCACCCGGGCGTTCTCCACCGCGATCTTGTGCTGGATGTCCGCGAACTCGGGATGGAACTCGAAGGATCCGTCGGTGACACCGACGCACTCCCCGTCGATGTCGTACACCCCGGACAGGAGTACCCCGCAGGCCCGCGGCCCCGCCGGGACGTCCGGCACCGCGTTTCCCGCCCACCAGGCGCCGGCGGCGGCGAGGACGACCACCGCAGCCAGCACAGCGAGCCCCCGTCGCCTGCGACGCTGACGTTCCCACGCTGTCTGCGGTGGCGCGAACGTCTTGTCGGTCTGGTCGGTCACCCGTTCCTCCTTCGCGGCGCCCGTGGGCTGTCCCGGTCGGTCCACTTGGTCGGTTGCGTCAGTCCCACCACTCCGCCTCCCGGCGGTGCCGGCGTTCCGCTTCCAGGAACACGGCGTGCGGACCGCGAGGGAAGATCCGGGAGACGGCGGCGTAATCCACGGCGATCTGGAAATGCAGCGTGCGACGGCGGCTGTCGGTGAAGGGGTCCGCGGCGATCCACAGCGCGGCGACGAGTTGACCGACCGGGCTGCCGGCGGTGTCCGGGCCGGCCGCGCTCACCAGCGAGCCGACCTCGTCGATCGGTACCTGCTGGTGCCGCGGCTCGTGTGGTGCCGCAGTGACCGAGGTGAGCAGCCGCTCCCACGTGGTGCTGTCGAGTTCATCGAGCCGCTTGCGCAGCCGCCGGGCCACGAATTCCAGCTCGCCCTCGGCGAGGGCGTAGTACAGCTCACCGGCTTCGTCGCCGTCGGCGCGACAGGTGTGGCGGAGCTTGGCGTACACCCGCGACCAGCTCGGTCCGTCCGCGCCGTTGCGCCTGGCGAGGCATCGGCGCAGCAGCCGGCGAAGCAGGACGGGGCCGGCCGAGCCATCGCCCGGCCACAGGATGGGTTCGAGATCCTCGCCGTAGTTGGCCTGACCGCCGACGAGCATGCCTTCGTGACCTAACAGGGCCAGTGCGTGGTCCTTTTCCCGAGCGGCCGCGCAGACCTCCAGGTCCCGCAGCGTCGGGCCGGCGATGTCGCCCAGCATGCGGCTGAGCATGTCGGCTTCCACTGTGGGCTGCTGGTTCACCGCACCCGGCCGGGCCAGGCCGAGGATGGCCTCGGGCTCGATCCACTTCTGCGGATCGAGCCGGGCGACGGTGTCCAGCATCAGCCGGGTCGATGCCGGGTGTCCCCCGGTGAGCTGGTACACGAGCCGGGCCAAGCGCCGGTTGTCTCCCCAGAGCAGCGCCCTGTCGGTGATGGTCCTGCCGACCTCGTCCTCGGTGAGGTCGGGCAGCCGGTGTCGCAGCCACCGCGACCAGCCCGTGGGGTGGGCAAGCTGCCCGGGCGGGACCTGCTCGGAGCCCACCGTCACCTGCTCGGGGTCGGGAGCCTCAGCCACGTGCGCATGGGGGACGTCGGCCAGCAGCGCGCCGCGGCTGGTGGCCACCACGGTCATCGGGTCGGCATCGTCCTGCTCGCTCACGGCGCGCTCACTGCGGGCCCGGTCCAGTTGGTGCAGGAAACGTCGACCGAGGTCGGTGTCGGCATTGTCGAGCAGCACGACACAGTTCAGTGACCGCTCATAGGCCCGCCTGCCCCCGGTGAACGCGGCCCGCAGGTCGGCAAGAAACGCAGACCAGAACAGGTCGTCGATCCACTGCTGGTTGTCTTCGTTCTCGGTGTGGGTGGCCCTGCTCTTGAGTTCTATCAGCACGTCGATGGGATCGCGCGACAGTCCCAGATCCCGGTGGCGGTACCACTCCTGGAAGGGACCCAGGACGATCTGCTGACCCAGTGCGTGATCCGTGATCCATTTCACGGTGTACCGCAGTAAGCCGTCGGGCGGCTCGACCGGCAATCCGAAGCTTCGGCCCATGATGTCCAGCACGCCGCCGGCCATGTCTTGGAGCACTTCGATGGCGTCATCGAACCGACGATAGCGCCTCAGTTCCGCGATGACCTGCCGGCGAGCCCGGGTACGGTCGGTCAGATCCAGGTCCAGATTCATCACGAGCTGTCCGACGATGAACCGCGGGAACTGGAGCGCACCATACCGGGGACATTTCCTGCTGAGTTCGAAGGCCAGCGCGGAGAGCAACTGCGGG
Organism: Actinomycetota bacterium; assembly: GCA_030856045.1. Classification (GTDB taxonomy): domain Bacteria; phylum Actinomycetota; class Actinomycetes; order Mycobacteriales; family Pseudonocardiaceae; genus JALYQB01. The sequence goes on along the minus strand of JALYQB010000532.1, from coordinate 849 downwards.
ACGGAGACCTGCTTGTTGGCCTCGAGATCGAGCTGGGCGTAGGGCACCTGCTGATCGAGCCGGACAGCCAGCCCGGACAGCAGAGACGTCTTGCCGACACCCTGGAACCCTTCGACCACCAGGATGGGAAAACGTTGATTCCGCAGCACGGCGCCCTGCTCCCGGCGTGTCATGAGCATACGAACGAGGTCAATCGTGCACTTTCGCCCGTAAGTCAGGCTGCTGTCGGCCGACACAGGTGCCACCCCCACGGTGAGCGCGACGGTAAACTTCCCACTTGATGTTCAGAGATCGCGGAAAGCCATGACGGCGTTACACAGGCGGTAGCCGTCCGGCGACAACAGCCGTGCTGTCGGGAGCGACGAGGACACGCCGGGTGACCGTGCCGATGGCGTAGTGGCTGACGGTGACGAGGTGGGATCTACCTGATGGTTGCTGCCTGCCGAGGTGCGCCCAGCCCCAGCGTCGACGATCACGTCGCTGTCCGATCAGGACGGGTACCGCGTTGACGCGGGCTTGTCGTTGCCCGGACCCCACCGCTCAGGTGCGTTGGGTGAGCTTCACTGTGGCGGTGGTTCCCTAGCGGGTGACGGTGACCCGTCCTCCAGGCCGCGGCCCGCCCGGCGACTCAGCGGGACGAGGACCGGGCCTTCTGCTTGACCCAGCCGTAGGCCGCCGTCGCGACGAACAGCACGGCGCCGACGATGATCAGCCAGAACAAGCCCTTGATCACCGCGCCGAGAACGATGAATACCAGCCAGATCAGCAGCAGTACAGCGAGGAACGCGAGCAACGTCAACACCTCCTGGGGCGGACCGGTCGGTGCCCCGTGTCCAGTGTGGCCGTCCC
>JALYQB010000530.1 GCA_030856045.1 Actinomycetota bacterium | reverse complement strand
TTCATCGCCGAGGTGCCCAAGACGTCGGTCGGCAAGTTCGACAAGAAGGTGATCCGGCAGCGCTACGCGGACGGTGAGCTGGAGGTCCGCGAGCAGCGCTGAAGCAGGACGGGGTCGGACCGCGGGTGATCACCGCGCCGGTGCTGATGACGGGGTGGCGGGGAGTGGTGCGCGGCGGGACGATGAGCCCGTGCCGCTCCCCTCCGACAGCTTGCACCCGGTGTACGGACCACTGCTGGCGCTGCTGCTGCTGCTGTTCGTCCTCGTCGGCCTGCTGCGGTGGACCTACGGGATGCAGAACGACCATCGGGCACCCGAGCGTGACCCGGACGGTGACTACGGGTTGCTGCGCGAGGTCGCGGTGGTGCCGACAGCCGAGGCGGCCGCGGTGCTGCGCCGCAGGCTCGCCGCGGAAGGCATCCGGGCCACGGTGAACCCGGCCGGGGTGAACCCTGGGTACCGGATCCTCGTGTTCGTGCAGGACGAGGTCGACGCGCTCCTCGTGCTCGCCCGCCGCGACTGAGCTGCGGCCCCCGGGTATCACCGCTGGGGGGGCGCGCTCACCCGCTCGACGTCCGCACCCAGCTCCCGCAGGTTCGCCACGAAGCGCGGGTAGCCGCGGTCGATGTGGAAGACGTCCCACACCTCGGTGACACCGTCCGCGCACAGGCCCGCGAGGACCAGGCCCGCACCCGCCCGGATGTCCGATGCCCACACCGGCGCGCTCGACAGCAGGGGGACGCCCCGCACGACCGCATGGTGGCCGTCGGTGCGGGCGTCAGCGCCGAGGCGCACCATCTCCTCCACGAAGCGGAACCGGGCCTCGAACACGTTCTCGGTGATCATCGAGGTGCCGTCGGACACCGCGGAGATCGCGATGGCCATCGGTTGCAGGTCGGTGGCGAACCCCGGGTAGGGCAGCGTCACGAAGTCCACTGCGGTCGGGCGGCGGGGCATCGTGACCCGGAACCCGTCGTCGAGCACGGCCACCTCGGCACCGGCCATCCGCAGCTTCTCGAGCACGAGGTCGAGGTGATGATGGTCGACACCGTGCACCGCGACGTCGCCGCGGGTCATCACGGCGGCGAAGGCCCACGTCGCGCCGACGATGCGGTCCCCGATCACCCGGTGCTCGGTGGGGGCCAGCCGGTCGACCCCTTCCACGGTGAGCGTCGACGTGCCGGCACCGGCGATCCGCGCGCCCATCTGCTGCAGCATCAGGCACAGGTCGACGATCTCCGGCTCACGCGCGGCATTGTCGATCACTGTGGTCCCCGGTGCGAGAACCGCGGCCATGAGGATGTTCTCGGTGGCCCCGACGCTGGGAAAGTCCAGCCAGATCTGCGCGCCGTGCAGGTCCTCCGCCTCGGCCACGACGCACCCGTGCTCGATCTCGCTGCGGGCACCGAGCCTGCGCAGCCCGTTCTGGTGCATGTCGAGCGGCCGGGAGCCGATGGCGTCACCGCCGGGCAGCGCGACCCGCGCCCGCTTGCAGCGCCCGACCAGCGGGCCCAGCACGCACACCGACGCCCGCAACCTGCTGACCGAGGCGTAGTCGGCCTCGTGCTTCGGTTCGGCAGGTGTGGTGATGCTGACCCGGGGCCCGCTCACGTCGACCTCACAGCCGAGGCCGCGCAGCACGTCGCCCATCAGCGGGACGTCGAGGATCTCCGGGCAGTTGGTGATCGTGGTCGTGCCCTCGGCCAGCAATGCCGCCGCCATCAGCTTCAGCACGCTGTTCTTCGCGCCGACGACTGCGACGTCACCGGTCAGCCGGGCGCCGCCCTGGACGCGGAAGTGCTCGCTCACAGTGCTGCACGCTATCGCGTGGGCTCAGACGTAGTCTGCAGAGATGGCCGTGCACCTCACGAAGATCTACACGCGGACCGGCGACGACGGGACCAGCGGTCTCGGGGACTTCTCGCGGGTGGCGAAGACCGACCCGCGCCTCGTGGCCTACGCCGACGCGGAGGAGGCGAACGCCGCGATCGGCGTCGCGCTCGCCCTCGGTGAGCTCCGCGAGGACGTGGTGACCGTGCTCAGCCAGGTGCAGAACGAACTGTTCGACGTGGGCGCCGACCTGTGCACGCCGATCGTGTCGGACCCCGCGTATCCGCCGCTGCGGGTCGGCGAGGACTATGTGACGCGCCTCGAGGGCTGGTGCGACCAGTTCAACGCGGAGCTCGGTAAGCTCGACTCGTTCATCCTCCCGGGCGGCACCCCGGCAGCGGCGCTGCTGCACACCGCCCGGGTCGTCACGCGGCGCGCGGAGCGGTCCACCTGGGGGGCCATCGAGGCCGATCCCGACCGCACGAGCGTGCTCACCGCCCGTTACCTCAACCGACTGTCGGACCTGCTGTTCATCCTGTGCCGGGTCGCCAACCCGGACGGTGACGTGCTGTGGAAGCCCGGTGGCCGACGCGGCTAGCGAGCCGGCGCACATCAGGACGTCCACGGCACACCGTGTCCGGGCGGCGCGGACTCCAGCCAGGACAGGAACCCGGTCAGCGCGCCGGGCTCCATCGCGATCTCGACGTCCTGCGCCGCGGGTCGGGAGAAAACCAGCACAGTGACGCCCGCGGGCAGCGCTGCCGCCTCCTGGGCCTCCGGCCGCCTGCGCTCGATGACCTCGACGTCTCGGCGGTGCAGGACCTCGTTCGGCCGGGTACCGAGTCCGGAGAGCCGCAGCCAGAGGAACTCGTCGCCCCGGTAGCGGCCGATGCCGGTGTGCCAGCGCTGCACCGGACCTCCGGGGGGCACCCGCACCGCGACCTGCACTCCTCCGGCGCGGATGGCCTGCACTCGGCGCCACACCTGTGCGGTCACCACTGCGAGGGCGGCGACGAGCAACAGCGCGACGACCGTGACCAGCAGGTCGGTGCCCACGCCTGTGCTCCTCGCCGACGCCTGGCGCGGCTAGACCGACTCTCCCGCCGCCTTGAGTCTCGCGCTCGCCCTGGCGCGGGCGGTGGCGACCTCCTCGTCGGAGTCGTCACCGGACTCGGCCTCGCGGAGCTCCTCGCGGGCCGCCGCCACGTCGATGTCGTCGGCCAGCTCCGCCGCCTCGGCGAGGACGCTGACCTTCTCGCCCGTCACGGAGAGGAAGCCGCCGAACACCGCCGCCGTGATGGTTTCGCCCTCCGCCGTGTTCACCCGCACCACGCCGCCCTCGACGAGCTCGCCGAGCAGCGGGATGTGCCCGGGGAGCACGCCGAGTTCACCCTCCGTGGTCTCCGCGAACACCGCGGTGGCGTTGCCGGACCACACCCGGCGCTCCACCGCGACCAGCTCGACGGACATCTCAGCCACACGCGTCTCCTCGCCTCGGGTGGATCACGATCGATTCTAGCGGAGGGAACGTCACGGCCGAGCAGGTTCAGCTCGACAACTCCTTGTTCTTCTTGTCGAGGTCTTCCAGGCCACCGCACATGAAGAAGGCCTGCTCGGGGTAGGAGTCGAACTCGCCCTTGGTGAGCTTGTCGAACGCCTCGACGGTCTCCTTCAGCGGCACCGTCGAGCCCTCGCTGCCGGTGAACTGCTCGGCGGAGTACATGTTCTGGGACAGGAACCGCTCGATGCGCCGGGCGCGGTTGACGGTGACCTTGTCCTCCTCCGAGAGCTCGTCGATGCCGAGGATGGCGATGATGTCCTGCAGGTCGTTGTACTTCTGCAGGACCCGCTTGACCTCCTGCGCGACCCGGTAGTGGTCGTCGCCGACGAACTGCGGGTCCAGCAGGGTCGACGAGGACGTCAGCGGGTCCACCGACGGGAAGATGCCCTTCGAGAACACCCCGCGTGAGAGCTCGGTGGTCGCGTCGAGGTGCGCGAACGTCGTCGCAGGCGCCGGGTCGGTGTAGTCGTCCGCGGGCACGTAGATCGCCTGCATCGAGGTGATCGAATGCCCCCGGGTCGAGGTGATCCGCTCCTGCAGCTCGCCCATCTCGTCGGCCAGCGTCGGCTGGTAACCCACCGCCGAGGGCAGGCGGCCCAGCAGGGTGGAGACCTCCGAGCCGGCCTGGGTGAACCGGAAGATGTTGTCGATGAACAGCAGGACGTCCTGGTCCGCCACGTCGCGGAAGTACTCCGCCATCGTGAGCGCGGACAGCGCGACGCGCATGCGGGTGCCGGGCGGCTCGTCCATCTGACCGAAGACCAGGGCGGTATCCTTGATCACACCGGCCTCGGTCATCTCCAGGACGAGGTCGTTGCCCTCACGGGTGCGCTCGCCGACGCCCGCGAACACCGACGTGCCACCGAAGTTCCGGGCGACACGAATGATCATCTCCTGGATGAGCACCGTCTTGCCCACGCCCGCACCGCCGAACAGGCCGATCTTCCCACCCTGGACGTACGGGGTCAGCAGGTCGATGACCTTCAGGCCTGTCTCCAGCATCTCGGTCTTGCCCTCGAGCTGCTCGAACGCCGGCGCCTTGCGGTGGATCTCCCAGCGGTCCCCGGTGAACTCGGTGTCCGGGGCGTCCAGGCACTGGCCCAGCACGTTGAACACGTGGCCCTTGACCTGGGCGCCCACCGGCACCGAGATCGCCGTGCCGGTGTCGGTGACCTCGGAACCGCGGACGAGGCCGTCCTGCGGCTGCATCGAGATCGTCCGGACGGTGTTGTCTCCCAGGTGCTGGGCCACCTCCAGCGTCATCGTCTTGCGGAGGGCCTCGAACTCCACCTCGACGGTGAGCGCGTTGAACAACTCGGGCATCTGGTCGCGCGGGAACTCGACGTCCACCACGGGGCCGGTCACCCGGACCACCCGGCCCACGCCGCGCTCGCGGTCCGCCGTCGAGTCGTCGCTGGTCTGCTGCTCGGTTGTGGTCATGTCACTCATCACTCCCCGCGGCGGACAGCGCTTCCGCGCCGCCGACGATCTCGCTGATCTCCTGGGTGATCTGGCCCTGGCGGGCCTGGTTCGCCTCACGGGTGAGGCCTTCGATCAGCTCGGTGGCGTTGTCGGTGGCGGCCTTCATGGCCTGGCGGCGCGCTGCCGACTCGGAGGCCGCGGCCTCCAGCAGCGCCGAGTAGATCCGCGTGCTGATGTAGCGCGGCAGGAGGTGGCCGAGGAGTTCATCGGCGTCCGGCTCGAACTCGTAGGACGGCAGCGGACCCGAGGTGTCGCGGTCCTGCTTCTCCTCCTCCGCCACCTCCTCGAGGTACTCGACCTCGAGTGGGGCGACCCGGCGTGCCGCCGGGACCTGGCTCAGCATCGAGCGGAACTCGTTGTAGACGACGTGCAGCTCGTCCACGCCCTCGACGCCGTCCTCGCCGCCACTGGACTCGTCGTCGTCCGCGCCCGCGAGGAACGCCGTGATCAACGTGCGGCCCGCCTCGAGGGCGTTCTCGTAGCGCGGCTGCTCGGAGAAGCCGGTCCAGCTCTGGACGACCTCCCGCTGGCGGAACCGGTAGAAGTTCACGCCCTTGCGGCCGATCACATAGAGCTTGGGGGTCTTGCCCTCCTCGCGCAGCAGCGCCAGCAGCTCCTCGGCAGCGCGCAGCACGTTGGCGTTGTAGCCCCCGGCCATGCCACGGTCGCTGGTGATCACGAGGAGCGCGGCGCGCTTCGGGTTCTCCCGCTCGACGAGCAGCGGGCTGTCCAGGTTCACCGCGGAGGTGGCCAGCGCGGAGAGCACCTTGGTGATCTCCTCCGAGTATGGCCGCGAGTCCTCCACCCGCCCCTGCGCCTTGGCGATGCGCGACGTGGCGATCAGCTCCATCGCGCGGGTGATCTTCTTGATGTTCTGGACGGACCGCGTGCGGCGCCGCAGTTCTCTCAGTTGTGCTGGCATCGGACCATCACTTCTTCGGGGCGGGCTTGTTGACCTTCACAGTCTCCTGCTCGACCTCGTCGGTGTCCATGGCCTCGGCCGGCTCCTCCTCGCCCGTGGCGGAGGACCCGTCGCCGGTCTCGAAGTTCTTCTTGAACGCGTCCACCGCCGCCACGAGCTTGTTCTCGGTGTCCTCGCTGAACTCCCGGCTGTCCCGGATGGACTTGAGAGTCTCCTCGGAGTTGTGCCGCAGGTGGTCGAGGAACTCGGATTCGAACCGCTGCACGTCCTCGACGGGGACCGTGTCCAGGTGGCTCCGGGTGCCGAGGAAGATCGACACGACCTGCTCCTCGACCGGGAACGGCGCGTACTGGCCCTGCTTGAGCAGCTCGATCAGCCGGGCGCCGCGCTCCAGCGCCGCCTTCGAGGTGGCGTCGAGGTTCTCCGCGCCGAACGCCGCGAAGGACTCCAGCTCGCGGTACTGCGACAGGTCGAGCCGCAACGTGCCACCGACCGCCTTCATCGCCTTGATCTGCGCGGAGCCACCCACGCGGGAGACCGAGATTCCGACGTTGATGGCGGGGCGCTGACCCTGGTTGAACAGGTCGGCCTCGAGGAAGCATTGGCCATCGGTGATCGAGATGACGTTGGTGGGGATATAGGCCGAGACGTCGTTCCCCTTCGTCTCGATGATCGGCAGCCCGGTCATCGACCCCGCGCCGAGCTCGTCGGACAGCTTCGCGCAGCGCTCGAGCAGGCGGGAGTGCAGGTAGAAGACGTCGCCGGGGAACGCCTCGCGACCTGGCGGGCGGCGCAACAGCAGCGAGATCGCCCGGTACGCGTCCGCGTGCTTGGACAGGTCGTCGAACACGATGAGGACGTGCTTGCCCTGGTACATCCAGTGTTGGCCGATCGCCGACCCGGTGTAGGGGGCGAGCCACTTGAAGCCGGCCGAGTCGCTGGCGGGGGCGGCGACGATGGTCGTGTACTCCAGCGCACCCGCGTCCTCCAGCGACTGCCGGACGGCCGCGATGGTCGAGCCCTTCTGGCCGACGGCGACGTAGATGCACCGCACCTGCTGGTCGGGGTCGCCGGTGTCCCAGTTCTGCTTCTGGTTGACGATCGTGTCGGTGCAGATGGCGGTCTTGCCGGTCTTGCGGTCACCGATGATGAGCTGGCGCTGGCCCCGGCCGATCGGCGTCATCGAGTCGATGGCCTTGATCCCGGTCTGCAGGGGCTCCTTCACCGGCTGGCGCTGCAGCACCGACGCCGCCTGCAGCTCCAGCACGCGCTGCTCCTCGGGCTCGATGTCGCCGAGGCCGTCGATCGGGGTGCCCAGCGGGTCCACGACGCGGCCGAGGAAGGCGTCACCGACCGGCACCGAGAGGATCTGGCCGGTCCGCTTGACTTCCTGGCCCTCCTCGATGTCCTCGTAGCTGCCGAGGATGACCGCGCCGATCTCGCGCTCCTCGAGGTTCAGCGCCACGCCGAGGATTCCCCCGGGAAACTCGAGCAGCTCGTTGGCCATCGCCGAGGGCAGGCCCTCGACGCGAGCGATGCCGTCCCCGGTGTAGGAGACGACACCCACCTCCTCGCGCGAGGAGTCGGTGGACAGTGACGAGACGTAGTTCTCGATCGCGCTCCGGATCTCGTCCGAGGAGATCGTCAGCTCCGCCATGGCTCTTGGTCCCTGCTCTCGTCTGTCGTCGTCATGTGGGGCCCGGTCAATGGGGAAGCCACTGCCGTGCCCTCTCCAGTCTGCCCGAGAGGCTGCCATCGATGATCTCGTCACCCACGCGGATCACGAGTCCACCGAGCAGGTCGGGGTCGATCTCGGCCTGCATCGAGATGGGGCGGCGGTAGATCCGGCCGAGCGCGTCGAGCAGCCGACTCTCCTGCTCCTCGGTCAGCGGCGCGGCCGCCGTGACGTGTGCGACGTAGCGCTCCCGGCGGGCCGCGGCGCGGTCCACCAACTGGTCCACGACGCCCTCGAGCGCGCGCCGGCGCGGTGCCCGGACGGCGTGCTCCAGCAGCGTCCGGGTCGCAGGGCGGGCCCGGCCGTCGAGCAGCGTGGTGAGCAGCTCGACGCGGTCGTCGGCAGGTCGGTTCTCGTCCGCGAGCAGGGTGGCGAGCCGGGGCTGCGCGTCGAGCGCCCGCCCGAACTTGAACAGCTCGTCCTCGACCTCCTCGAGCGAGGAGTCCCCCTCGGCCACGGCGAAGATCGCGTGGCCCGCGAGCTCCTCGACCGCGTCGACGAGGTCGAGCGGCCGGGACCACCGGGAGGTGACGACCTCGGCCACCGCCTCCATGGTCCGATCGCCGATCTTGCCCTCGAGCAGGCGCTGGATCAGCTGCTTGCGGGACGCCTCGGGCGAGCCTCTGTCGGCCAGATTGCGGCGCAACCCACGCTTCCGGTCGAGGAACCCGGCGACCGCGTACAGCTCCTCACCGAGCCGCGTCAGCTCGTCGGCCCCGAGGCCGTCGGTCGCGGTGTCGAGCCGCTCCCTGGCGGTGGCGAGCGACGCCCTGCTGGCGGGCCGCATCAGCGACGTTCCCCGCTGCGGGCACCGGAGTCGGCGTCCGCGGACCCATCGGAGGACATGCCCTCCAGCTCGTCCAGGAAGCGATCGACGGTCGAGGAGCGCTTGGCGTCGTCGGCGACGGTCTCCCCGACCAGCCGGCCCGCCAGGCTCACCGCGAGCCGGCCGACCTCGGAGCGCAGCTGACGCACAGCCTGGTCGCGCTGCGTGGCGAGTTGCTCCTCGCCGCGCTCCCGGATCCTGGCCACCTCCCGGTCGGCCTGCTCCCGCATCTCCTCCTTGACCCGCTGCGCGTCGGCGCGCGCACCCTCGCGGATCTTCGCGGCCTCCGTGCGCGCCTCGCTGAGCGCGTCGCGGTACTTGGCCTCGGCTTCCTCGAGGCGCTTGCGGGTCTGCTCGCTCTCCTCGATCTGCTTACGGACCATGTCCTGGCGCTCGTTCATGGCCCGCTTCACCGGCGGGACCACGTAACGCCAGATCACCCCGAGCACGAGCAGGAAGATGATCAGCTCGGCGATGAGCGTGCCGTTGGGGACCAGGAAGGAACTCCCGCCTTCGGCGGCCAGGATCTCACGAGTCATCTCTACGTCCTGCCTATGCGGCGGCGAGCACGAACACGAACAAAGCCATGAAGGCGAGGTTGATGAAGTACATCGCCTCGACCAGACCGACGGTCAGGAAGAAGATCGTGAACAGTCGGCCCTGCGCCTCCGGCTGCCGCGCGACACCGGCGATGGTCTGGGCACCGGCCAGGCCGTCACCGATCGCGGCACCGATGGCACCACCGGCGAGCGCGAGCCCACCGCCGATGAACGCGCCACCGAGCTTGATGGCCGGGCTGATGTCACCGCCCTGGGCGAGGACGATTTCCGTGAGAGCCATGTCTCTCCCTCTGTCTCGTGAACTTGATGAAATGTGTCGGGTGACGCGGGCGGTCGAGTCAGTGAGCCGGCTCGGTCTCCTTCGCCGAGCCGGCGGCGGGTTCCTCCGTGCTCTCCGGACCGGCGGCGAAGCCGAAGTAGAGGATCGTCAGCAGCGCGAAGATCAGCGCCTGGAGCAGGCCGATGAACAGGTCGAACAGCTTCCATGCGGCCGTCGGCAGCCAGAGCGCGAACGCAGGCATCAGCGCGATCACACTGACCATGACGGTGCCGGACAGGATGTTGCCGAAGAGCCGCAGCGCCAGGGTGAGCGGCTTGACGAGCTCCTCGATGATGTTCAGCGGCAGCAGGAGCGGGTACGGCTCGATGAAGTGGCGGAAGTAGTGCTTGCCCTTCACCCGGATCCCGGTGATGTGCACCAGCACGATCACGAAGATCGCGAGCGCGAACGTGAGGTTGACGTCCGCGGTCGGCGGACGGACGTATTGCTCCACCGCGTGCGGCAGGATCGACAGCCAGTTCGCGATGAGGATGAAGAAGAAGAGGCTGATCGCCAGCGGGACGACGAACGGCGCTGTGCGGATGCCGAGGTTCGACTCGACCTGCTTCTCCACCTGGCCGGTGACGGCCTCGAGTATCAACTGCGAGCCGCTCGGTACTCCCGATGTCGCCTTCGCGCGAAGGTAGAAGGCGAACCCGCCGACGATGGCGGCCGCGATCAGCGTCGACACGATGGTGTCGACGTTCAGCGTCAGCCCGAGAATCTGCGTCTCGATGTGTTCGCCGACGGTGACCTCGGCGGCCAGGATCGACTCGCTCATGCCTGCGCTCCTGACTTTCGTAGCTCCCTGAGCAGCGGGATCGACGCGGTGGCGATGGTGAGGAGCTGGAACACCGCGAGGCCCGCGAACACGCCGAGCCCGTCCGGCTGCAGTAGCAGCGCGATCCCGAGCGCCAGCACGGTGATCAGCGCGAGCCTGCCGAGCACGGAGGCGGCGAAGCGCCGCTTCTTGTTCGGATCCTCGCTCACGGCGAACCTGGCGGCCGAGCGGCGGACCAGCACGAGGTTGAGCACGCCGATCGCCAGCCCGAGACAGCAGAACACGGCCAGCCACACGCGGCCGAACGGCGCGAGGACGGCGAGGGCGGCGCCGCCGAGGCACGCGGCGGCGATTCCCGAGCGCCGCAGGTTGACGGCCTCCCGGGTCGTGGACTCCACGTCGGGGATCACGGCTGGCCTTCCACGGTGGTCAACGACTACTCCTTCAGGAACCGCTTGAACTGCGAGTACATGTAGGCGCTCGCCCCGACGATCCCGAGTGCGAGCCCGCAGAGCGTGAACACGGGGGTGCTGTCCATGGCGTTGTCCGCGAACACGCCGAGAGCCAAGCCGACCACGAGTGCGCCAGCGACGGTCGCGCCGATCCCGAGAAGCGTCGACCGGTCCGGGCCGTTGCCCTCCATGCGATCACTCCGCTCCGGCAGCCGGCCGGTGCTCAGCAACCCTTGCTCAAGGTGTACTCCTCGCAGGCCAGGGACAGCCCACAACGATCGTCAGGACCTGTCGATGGGGCCACCCGCCGGAGTCCGTCCATCCAGCAGCCGTCCACCCAGCGGGATGAACAGACGCTATCACAGCTACCCGACGCTCTATCGGCGACGGGCACCCCCTGCCACCTGCGGATCTGCACTCGGCGGCGAGGTGGGATGGTCATCTCGTCCGGAGCCGTGGGACCACCGATCCGACCAGCGCGACGAGCAGTCCCAGACCTACTCCCCACACCACGACGAAAACGTCGAAGACGGTCAGCGCGACGGCGCCGAACGCCAGCAGCGCGGCCCAGAGGTAGATGAGCAGGACCGCGCGGCGGTGGGAGTGCCCGATCTCCAGCAGCCGGTGGTGCAGGTGCATCTTGTCCGCGGCGAACGGGCTGCGCCCCGCCGTCGTGCGCCGGACGACGGCGAGGACCAGGTCGAGCACCGGCACGAACAGCACCGCGGCCACGACGAGCAGTGGCGACAGCAGCGCGAGCGCGTCAGCCGCACTGTACTGGCTGGGGTCGATACGGCCCGACGCGCTGGTCGTCGCGCCCGCGAGCATCAGCCCGATGAGCATGGCGCCCGAGTCACCCATGAAGATCCGCGCAGGCTGGAAGTTGTGCGGCAGGAACCCGAGGCACGCGCCCGCGACCAGGGCCGCGATGAGCGTGGGCGGGTACGCGGACACGCTGCCCCCCGACTCGTCGAGCAGGTGCAGGGTGAACGCGCCGGTGGCCACCGCGGCGATGAGTCCGATGCCGGCGGCGAGCCCGTCGAGCCCGTCGACGAAGTTCATCGCGTTCATCAGCGCGACGGCCAGCGCGACGGTGAGCAGCACCGCCTGGTCCTGGCCGAGGATCAGCACGGACCCCGCGGATTCTGCGCCACCGTTCCACGGCACCCAGAACAGGAACCACTGCACCCCGAAGAGCACCAGCACACCCGCTGCGGTGACCTGCCCCGCGAGCTTGGTGAGTGAGTCGAGTTCGAAACGGTCGTCGAGCGCGCCGACCACGACGATGATCCCGCCCGCGACGAGCACGGCCACGACGTCCCAGGAGTACTCGAACGATCGCCGCAGCACCGGCAGCTGGTGGGCCAGCAGCACCCCGCCGAGGATCCCGCCGTACATCGCGAGGCCGCCGAGCCGCGGGATCGGTGTGAGGTGCACGTCGCGCTCACGGGGCATGGCGACCGCGCCTGACCGGATCGCGACCAGCCGCACCAGACCGGTGAGCAGGAACGTCAGCACCGCCGCGGTGAGGCCGACCAGCAGGTACTCCCGCAGTGGGAGAGCGGCGGGAGCTGGGGTGGGTCCCACAGCGCCAGGCTAGCCCTTCGCCGGTTCGTTCCCCCGACGGTAGGCGGGCTTCGCGGCGACGAGGGCGGTGACGGCCTCGGCCACGCCGGCGAGTTCGGCGTCCCCTGCCCCGGTGCCGCGCTCGGCCCGCACCGCGCGGCCGATGAGCCGGGCGATCTCGGTCATGTCAGGTTCGGTCATGCCCTGCGTGGTCACCGCCGGGCTGCCGACCCGGATACCCGACGCGGTCATGGGCTTCTCCGGGTCGTACGGGATGGCGTTCTTGTTCAGCGTGATCCGCGCGACGCCGCAGCGCGCCTCGGCCTCCGCGCCCGTGACGCCGAGGCCGCGCAGGTCGAGGAGCGCGAGGTGGGTGTCGGTGCCGCCGGAGACGGCGCGCATGCCCTCGTCCTCCAGGCTCTTCGCGAGCGCGCCCGCGTTGGAGACGACCTGCGCCGTGTATGCCTGGTAGTCCGTGCCGGCCGCCTCCTTGAGCGCGACGGCCTTGGCCGCCACCGAGTGCATCAGCGGGCCGCCCTGGCTGAACGGGAAGACGGCCTTGTCGATCGCCTTGGCGTGCTCCTCGCGACAGACGATCATGCCTCCACGCGGGCCACGCAGCACCTTGTGCGTGGTGAAGGAGACGACGTCGGCGTGCGGTACCGGGGACGGGATTGCCTTGCCCGCCACGAGGCCGATGAAGTGCGCGGCGTCGACCCACAGGATCGCGCCCACCTCGTCGGCGATCTCGCGGAATGCGGCGAAGTCGATGAGCCGGGGGTACGCGGTGGCGCCTGCGACGATCATCTTCGGCCGGTGCTCGCGGGCGAGGTCGCGGACCTCGTCGTAGTCGATGAGCTCGGAGTCCTCGCGGACGCGGTAGGGCACCGGCGTGAACCATTTGCCGGAGAAGCTGACCTTCGCGCCGTGGGTGAGGTGCCCGCCGTGCGGCAGGGACATCGCGAGGACCTTGTCCCCCGGCTGGCAGAACGCGGCGTAGACGGCGAGGTTCGCGCTCGCGCCCGAGTGGGGCTGCAGGTTCGCGTGGTCGGCTTCGAAGAGCTCCGTCGCGCGCTCGATCCCGATCGTCTCGGCCTTGTCCACTTCGGAGCAGCCGCCGTAGTACCGCCGGCCGGGATAGCCCTCGGCGTACTTGTTCGAGAGCGTCGACCCGAGGGCCGCGAGCACCGCGGGGCTGGTGAAGTTCTCGCTCGCGATGAGCTGTAACCCCCCGCGCAGCCGGTCGAGCTCACCGAGCACGACGTCGGCGATCTCGGGGTCGGTACTGACCAGCTCATCGAAGTCCGGGCCCCAGAACGGCGTGCTCACAGGTCGGTCCTTCCGGTGCGGACGGCGGAAGCATTCACGGTACCCGCCGGGCCTCCCCCGGCCGCCGCACGCACCCGTCGTGCGGATGGTCCGGCGAGCGGGGCGTACCAGTGATCGCCTCCGGGCAAGGGCGTTCCGCACCTCGGACCCGCGGTTCCGGAACGCACTCGCTGCGGTTAGGCGACCTGGACCTCGACGCCCAGCACCTCGTTGATCTCCGCCACGCTCACCGCACCCTCGCGCAGCACGATCGGGCCCTGGCCGGTCAGGTCGACGACGGTGGACGGCACCGCCGCCGCGACGGGGCCGCCGTCCAGGAAGATCCCCACCCGGTCGCTGAGCTGCTCACGCGCCTCCTGGGCGGTGGTCGCGGGTGCCTGGCCGGTGCGGTTCGCGCTGGAGACGGCCATCGGGCCCACGTCGCGGAGCAGTTCGAGGGCCACCGGGTGCAGCGGCATCCGCAGCATGACGGTGCCCCGGGTATCACCGAGGTCCCACGCGATGGACGGCGCGTGCGGCAGCACGATCGACAGCCCACCGGGCCAGAAGGCCTCGATCAGCTGGCGCGCCTCCGGGCGGACCCCGAGCACGAGGCCGTCCACAGTGGTCCACGACCCGACGAGGACGGGCACCGGCATGTCCGGTCCGCGGCCCTTCGCCTGCAGCAGCGCGCGTACCCCGTCGGCGGAGAAGGCGTCACACCCGAGGCCGTAGACGGTGTCGGTGGGCAGCACGACCAGCTGGCTCGTGCGGACCGCCGCTGCCGCGGCCGCGAGCCCCGCCGCCCGGCTCTCGGGTGCCCCGCAGTCGTACACCATCGTCACGGAGCGCAGCCTACGACCACCCGGCGCCGCTCCCCGCGGCCGGCCCGTACGCTGCACAGATGCGTCGTACACTGGTGGGAGTGCTCGCTGTGGCCGCCCTTGCGTTCGCCGGCACTCCCGCCTGCGCACAGGACGACGTCGGCCATTACGTCGCGCTCGGCGACTCGTTCACCTCGGGGCCGTTCGTCCCGGTGCAGCGGCTCGACCCGCTGGGCTGCTTCCGCTCCACCGCCAACTACCCCGCCCTGGTGGCGGCCGGGCTCGGCGTCGCCGAGTACACCGACGTCAGCTGCACCGGCGCGCGGACCGAGGACATGACCGTGCCGCAGCCGATCCTGCTGGGCGTCAACCCCCCGCAGTTCGCCGCACTGCGCCCGGACACCGACCTCGTGACCGTGGGGATCGGGGGCAACGACATCGGATTCGGGGACATCGTCGTCACGTGCGCGCGCGTCAGCATCGCCGACCCCGGTGGCGATCCGTGCCGCCGCGCGGCGACGGCGGGTGGGTCGGATACGTACGCGGAACGGATCGACGCCGCCGCACCGAAGGTGATGGGCGTGCTCGCCGGCATCCGCGAGCGCTCGCCGGACGCCACCGTCGTGCTGGTGGGGTATCTCCGGATCGTGCCGCCGGAGGACGGGTGCTACCCGCTCGTGCCGATCGCGCGGGGTGACGTGCCCTACCTCGACGGCCTGCAGCAGCAGCTCACCGCGATGCTGGCCGAGGCAGCGCGGGCGAACGGCGTGCGGTTCGTCGACGCCTATGCGGGCTCACTCGGCCGCGACACCTGTCAGGGACCATTCACCCGGTGGGTCGAGGGGATCTTCCCGAACCAGCCCGCGTTCCCGGTGCATCCGAACGCCAGCGGGATGCGAGCCGTCGCCGACCTCACGCTGGAAGCGCTCGACGCGGCGGCCTAGCCGCCCGCTGTGCAACGCAGCGCTGTGCGACGCAGCGCGGTCGCGAACCGGGGCCGCCCGGCGAGGTCGGTGTGCGCGGTGACCGTCGTGAGCACTCGCCGCGCGGCGAGCAGCGCGGGCACCGCCTCAGCGTGCGTGTCGTCGTGCTCGATCGCGATGCCGCCGCCCTCCCGGAGCAGCCGCGTGCCGAGACGCACGACGGCGGGGATGACGGCCAGCCCGTCGGAGCCCGCGAACACCGCGCACGGTGGGTCGTGGTCGGCCACCTCGGGGGCCACGGATGTGCCGGCCGGTACGTAGGGCGGGTTGCTGAGCACGAGATGGGCCGCCCCGTCGAGCGCTGACAGCAGGCCGGGCGCGGCGACGTCCCCGGAATGCAGGCGCACAGCGGTGTCCCCCTCACCCGCGCGCGTGTCGGCGTTGCGGCGCGCCCAGCTCAGCGCGGCGGGATCGGCCTCGACGGCATGCACCTCGGCGTCCGGGCGGGCATGCGCGACGGCGAGCGCGAGCACCCCGGTGCCGGTGCACAGGTCCACCACGAGCGGGGCGTCGACGCCGTCGAGCAGGGCGAGACCCCACTCGAGCAGGAGCTCGGTCTCCGGGCGGGGCACGAACACCCCGGGGCCGACGGCGACCTCCACACCGCCCAGCGCGACCGACCCGGTGAGGTGCTGGAGCGGCACCCGGCGGGCCCGCTGCTTCACGAGCTTGCGCAGCGCCTCGACGACCGGGGGGTCCACGAGCGGCACCATCGGGAGCCGATCGCGCTCGACGCCCAGCACGTACGCCGCGAGTACCTCCGCGTCGACACCGGGGGACGTGACACCGGCTTCGGTGAGGATCCGGGTTGCCTCCTGCACTGCCAGGCGCAGCGGTTGCCGACTCACGGCGCGCAGCCTACGGCCGGTCGTGAGTCCCGCGCCGGACTCGCTCACGAGGGACGCAGCCGAAGCGCCCTGTCGGCCGCGACGAGTGCGTCGAGCACGCCGTCGAGATCGCCGTCGAGCACCGCGTCGAGGTTGTGTGCCTTGTAGTTCACGCGGTGGTCCGACAGGCGGTTCTCGGGGAAGTTGTAGGTCCGGATCCGCTCCGAGCGGTCGACGGTGCGCACCTGCGACCGGCGCAGATCGGATGCCTCCTGCTGTGCCTGCTCCTCGGCCATCGCCTGCAGCCGCGCCCGCAGCACCTGCATGGCGCGGAGACGGTTCTGGAGCTGCGACTTCTCGTTCTGGCAGGACACGACGGTCCCGGTCGGCAGGTGCGTGACGCGCACCGCGGAGTCGGTGGTGTTGACGCTCTGCCCACCTGGGCCCGACGAGCGGTAGACGTCGACCCGCAGGTCCTTCTCGTCGACCTCGATCTCGATGTCCTCCTGCTCCGGGTACACGTGCACCCCGGCCGCCGAGGTGTGGATCCGCCCGGCTGACTCGGTGACGGGGACGCGCTGCACGCGGTGTACACCGCCCTCGAACTTCAGGCGCTCCCACACGCACTCGCCCTTCACCGACACGGTGACATCCTTGTAGCCGCCGAGATCGGCGTCGGTGGCATCGAGCACCGCCACGCGCCAGCCGTGCTGCTCCGCGTAGCGCAGGTACATGCGCAGCAGGTCACCCGCGAAGAGGGCCGACTCCGCGCCTCCCTCGCCGGATTTGATCTCCATCACGATGTCGTCGTCGTCGTGCGGGTCACGCGGCAGCAGCAGCTCGGCGAGCTCGTGCTCCAGCGCGGGGATCCGGCGGGTCAGCGCGTCGGCCTCGGCAGCGAGGCCGGGGTCCTCGGCGGCGAGCTCGCGGGCGACCTCCAGGTCCGCGTGCGCGGACTCCAGCTCGCGGACCACCCGCACGATGCGGCTCAGCTCGCCGTAGCGCCTGCCCACCCGCCGTGCCGCGCCGGCGTCGGCGTGCAGATCGGGGTCCGCGAGGCGGGCCTCGAGCTCGGCGTGCTCGGCGAGCAGTGCCCGCACCGCCGCGGTGTCCACCGCTCTCGTTCCCTTCGTCCGCTCAGGCCGATCTCATGACGACGCGCCCGCCCCCTCGGGACGGGCGCGCCTCGACGACGGCGTCGGGGTTACTTCTGACGCTTGCCGTAGCGCTTCTCGAAACGCGCCACGCGGCCGCCGGTGTCCAGGATCTTCTGCTTGCCCGTGTAGAACGGGTGGCACGCCGAGCAGACCTCGACGCGGATCCTGCCGTCGGCCTTCGTGCTCCGCGTGGTGAACGTGTTGCCGCAGCCGCAGATCACGTCGGTCTCCACGTACTGCGGGTGAATGCCGGTCTTCATGGGGTGCCGTCTCCTCGCCAATGTTATGGCCGCCGGGTCCGGCGTCGCTACGACGGGGTGAACCGGTGCCGAGGGTGTCGAAACAGTCTTGGCGGCCAGTGTGCCAGACCGGGTCGCCTGCGATGGAACGCGTCCAGACGCTGAACTGTTCCCGCCGCTCAGCGCACTCGACGGGCCAGCGCGACGGTTTCCAGCTGGAGCTGACCTCCAACTCCGTCCGTGTGCCCCAATGCCGCGTTCGCCTCATC
>JALYQB010000526.1 GCA_030856045.1 Actinomycetota bacterium | reverse complement strand
GGCAGCCCGTTGATCGTCCAGCCGGCGTGGTTGCCCACGGCGCCGCGGGTGAACCGCCACTCGCGGCGTACCGGCCCGGGGTGCAGCGGCTCGATGGTGGCGAGCCGGTCCGGGACGCGGGAGTCGTCGCGCACGGCCCGCACCACGCGGAAGCGCAGGACGTCGGCGGTGCGCCCGGCACCGAGCCGGTTCACCAGCGTCACCTCGGCGCCGACCGGGTAGGCGGCGAAGTCCACGACCACGTCGAACCGCTCGGCGGGGGCGACGTCCAGCTCGCGGTGCACCACGGGCGCCGCGAGCAGCCCGCCGTCGGACCCGATCTGTGTCAGCGAGCCTCCTGGCGCCAGCGCGAGCCGGTAGCGGCGCGCGTTGGACGCGTTGAGGATCCGCAGCCGGTACCGGGCGGCGTCGACCTCCGCCACCGGCCACGGCGCCCCGTTGACCAGCACGACGTCGCCGAGCACGCCCTCGCCCCACCCCGGTTCGACACCGGGGACCCGGCGCAGTGTCCGGTCACGCGACGGGTAGCGGAAGGAGCCGTCGGCCTCGAACGCACGGTCGCAGATCAGCAGCGGCAGCTCGCGCGTCGGCAGGCCGAGGGACTCCTCCGCCGTGTCCCGGATCAGGTGGAACCCGGCGAGGCCCCGGTAGACCTGCGGGCCGGTGAAGTCCATGCGGTGATCGTGGTACCAGAGCGTGGCCGCGCGCTGGTTCATCGGGTACTCGTAGCTGCGTGCGCCGACGCGGACGTCGCCCGCGTGCGCCGCGTGGGCGGTCCAGCCCGCCGGCGTGACGAGGTCGGTGGGCCACCCGTCGTGCTCCGGTGGGGAATGGCCGCCGTGCAGGTGCACGACGGTCGGCACCGGCAGCTCGTTGCGGTGGTGCACTCGCACCGGCTCGCCGCTGCGGGTCTCGACCGTCGGCCCGGGGAACCGGCCGTCGTAACCGAGCATCGTCGTGCGCAGCCCCGGCAGGATCTCCGCCTCGCCGACCCGTGCGACGATCTCGACGACGCCGCCGACGGGCCGCTTGACCGGCGGCACGGGCAGCGGAACCTGGAACGGTGCGGGCAGCGGTGCGGCGGAGCGCAACAGCTCACCGGTCTGCCCGCCGGTGCGCAGGTCGATGCCGCAGCCGGCGAGGCCCACCCCGGCCGCGCCGCTGCCGAGCATGCCGAGGAAACTCCGCCGCGAGATCATCGGGGATGCCACAGCGGACGGCGTGGGCGGCGCATCGACGGGCGCCACACGGCGACGGCCAGCAGCACCGCGGCCGTCACGATCGCCACCCCGAGCGGGATGTGCAGCGCGAGCTGCCGGGCGTAGCCGGAACCGGTCTGGAACCCGGCGCCCAGGAACAGCACGACCGCGACGGGCAGCGGCCAGAACGGCCCGCGCCCGGCCGTGCAGAACAGCAGCGAAGCGGCGGCGACCACCATCGCCAGCAGGATCACCACGCCGGCGTTCGACGCGTGCACGCTCAGCGCGTCGAACTCCCCTGCCAGGTACCGCCCGGCGAGCACCGGCTGCGCGAGCACGGTGAGCAGGAAGGCGGACACCGCGGCGCGCAGTAGCCACAGCGTGACCCGAGGGCCGCGCGGAGCGGTGGAGGTGGACACGACGATGACGTTAGAAAGGCCACGACGGGCCGGAATCGGGATCTTCCCGGACCGACCCCCGACTCCGGACCCCGAGTGCCGCGCTGGTGGCCCTGATCATTCCGCTGCTGCAGCAGGGTTCGCACCTCGTCGGCATCGTTGCAGCGGACACTGAAGTGTCAGTGGGGGTGCCCAGGCGGAGCTGGGTGGGGTGGCGTCCACCACCCACAGTCCGGGGGCATGTGAGTCTCAAGTGCTGATGACGAAATCGTCATCATATCGGCGCGCTGATGCCGGATTCGTCATCACGCTCGACGCAACAGCCCATCCCGACGGCGGTGCCCCGCCTCGTCCGGGGGCCGTCGCCGCCCCCAGTCAGTCAGTTCGCCGTCGACGAAAATCTCCTGGTAGGCGGGCGTCAGTCCCGTCGGCCACGTACACCCCAGCGGCGCCGTCGAGATCGTCGGCGCAGACGGTACTAAGACGGCATCGGAACCTTTACTGGGAAACGATGAGCGAACCCACGGTGATGTGCCAGGCTTCCTCCTTGGCACCGTAGAGCTCGAAGGTGAAGCTGGTAAGTGGGGAGTCACCTCGTGGGCCCTGCGCAATGAGTTCGTCGCGTGCGTAGAACTGCAATTGGCCGTCGCTCTGCACGACCCGGACCGGTACCTGCTCGCCGGGCGCGAACGGCACGTACTGACCGGGTGGGTCGTAGTCGTCGTACTGGTGACACTCCGGTCGCGAACACACCAGCGCTGCGACGATCGGGCCCTCGGTACCTGGACCGAAGATCACGCGGTGAGTCTTGCCATCGCTTTCGGTGAGAGTCATCGAGGCACCGCCCGGCCCTGCTTTGATGTATTCCGGCACGCCGACGACAAACGCGATCTGATGGAAGCCGTGGACCGAGCGCGGTGCGAGCCGGGCTTCCGCGCCACCCTTGGTGTCCGACGGCCCGACGACGAAGTTCAGTACACCGTCGCGGGCGTAAATCAGATCTGCCCGGGTGGGTGCCTCCCACTTGTTGGGGTCCAGCCCGGCGGCATCGAATGAGTCCTGCAGTAGGACTGCGCTCGTCGTAGGCGCTGTGGTAGGAGACGGCTGCCGGGTCGCCGCCCAGCTGGTAACGACGACAGCCAGCACCACGACGGCACCAATCACGAGACCGACGGCGCCGCGACGGAGGCGTCGTACCAGCCGAGCGGGTACTGCAGGCGGTTTCGGCGTAGCGGCAGGCGACTCGCTCATGGGTTCCGCGGCGATTCCGGCTTCGGCATCGCCGGTTCGGGCGGCGGGCTCAAAGGCACTGTCCTGTTCATCGCGGGCCCGCCGCGCCATGATGAACAGTTCGGCGGCGTGGTCGGTGAACTGGTCGGTTTCTGCGTCGGCGCGCCCGATCAGCGCTACTACGAGCGAGCGGGTCTGGTTCTCCGAGACGGGCAGCGACGCCCCGCGGACGATGTCGTGCACCCGGGTGTAGGACAGGTGCATCGCCTTCCCGATCTCCCGCAGGCTCCGGCAACCGTAGCGCCGGTGTACCGCGTTGAGGAACTCCAGGAAGTCTCGGTGCCCGCCGCTGTCGGGCCAAGCCGTCTGGTTGAACCGGCTGGGGGGCATCTAGTCACTCCTGAGGGCTCGCGCGACGCTCACAGATATATATCGGCGATGACAGCCCTGCTGTTAGCTACGGCCTGATCTGTTCTGTGTTTCTGCACGTCACAGCCTGCCGAACAGCGACCGGACACGGAACTGCCACACCGAACGGGTGAAGCCGTGGCCATTCGTGCCCTACTTGTCGGCGTCACCCCGCTCCGGCCCCGCAGCCGCCGAGGCACGACCGGCCGGACGGGTCTCCACCCTCCACCCCTCACGCCGCACCAGATTCGCGGCGCCGACTTTCCCTGCCCGAAGGAGAACGAGATGACCGTCTTCGCGACCCCTGCCTACCGCCGCAACCATCTGCGACACGACAGGAACAACATTCACTCCGCTCCTCGTCCTCGCCGCGGTATCTGCCGCACGGCAGCGACTGCCACCGCCGGCGTAGCGGTCGCGGCGATGGCTTTCACGGGAGTCGCCACCCCAGTATTCGCCGGCGCAGAGACCAACAACCTGCAGCAGAACGAGCAGCTTAACCCCGGCCAGCGCCTCGTCACATCCAACGGCATCGTGCTGGTCATGCAGGGCGACGGCAACCTTGTGGAGTACGCGCCCGGGAACCGGCCGGTGTGGGCCAGCAACACCAATCGCGCGGGCTCGGTCCTGCGGATGCAAGGCGACGGCAACCTCGTTGTCATCGCTCCCGGGAACGTCCCAGTCTGGAACACGGGGACCGGCGGCAACGCCGGCGCAGGCCTCGAACTGCAGACCGACGGGAATGCTGTGATCTACGCTCAGGGCCACGTCGCGAAGTGGGCCAACGGCGTACAAATTTCTACTGCTCCCACGGGCTCGAGCAGCCAGGCTGCCGCCTCAGCGATTCTCAACAACGCGAACATCACATTGCAGACCGTGCACGTCAGCGGTGTCAGGGATTCCGCAACGGCCCGGCAGAATATCGTTGACACGGCCGCTGGACGACCTGCCGACCGCTCCTCGTACCAGGGAGCACCCGGTGGCACCGTTGCTTTGAGTTCGCGGATGCTGAGCAGCCGTAATGTAATAACTAATCCGATCGGGTGAATGTTCTGCGAGTTCGGCGTGTCGCTCTGACCGAATTGCGTTGCGCACTAGCGTTGGGTTGTGCGCGACGACGATGAGGCTTTCCAGGAGAT
>JALYQB010000213.1 GCA_030856045.1 Actinomycetota bacterium | reverse complement strand
CTCCGCGACGGCCGGGCAGTCCGCGCACCGCGGTGACCGGGCCGTGCATACCACCGCGCCCAGTTCCATGAGTGCCGCGGAGAACCGCGCGGCCCGCGAGGTGGGGAGCAGGGCGTCGACGTCGGCGAGGTCGCGGGTGACGGACGGCAGCCCGGCGTCGGCGGTACCGTGCACGGCACGCGCGATCACCCGCCGGACGTTCGTGTCCACCACCGCCGCCCGTGCGCCGTACCCGAACGCGGCGACGGCCCGCGCGGTGTAGGCGCCGATCCCCGGCAGGCTCAGCAGCGTGTCGACGTCGGAGGGCACGACGTCGCCGTGGTCCGTGGCGATGGCCGTGGCCGCCGCATGCAGCCGCAGCGCGCGGCGCGGGTAACCGAGCTTGCCCCAGGCGCGGACGACGGTGCCCGGCGCCTCCGCGGCCAGGCTGGAGGGCGCCGGCCAGCGTGCCAGCCAGTCCGTCCACACCGGGGTGACCCGCGCGACGGGGGTCTGCTGCAGCATCACCTCGCTGACGAGCACCGCCCACGGCGTCGTGCCCGGTTCGCGCCAGGGGAGGTCGCGGGCGGTGGCGTCGAACCAGCTGACGAGACGGGTGGCGTCCACGGTGCCCGAGTACAGCACCTCGCTCAGCCGCCACCCACGGCAGGGCGGCCCACGGTGAAGCCGGCTGGGCGCATGGACCGATCAGCCGGACAGCAGCCGCAGGGCCGAGGCGAGGTCCTCGACCTCGAGCACCCGCATCCCGTCGGGGACGCGGTCGGTGCACCCGGGCGGCACGAGCGCCCGGCCGAAGCCCAACCGCACCGCCTCCGCGAGCCGCCGCCCGACGCCGGCCACCCGCCGCACCTCGCCCGCGAGCCCCACCTCCCCGATCACCACGGTGCGGTCCGGCAACGTGCGGTCGGACACCGCGGAGGCCACCGCGAGGGCGACGGCCAGGTCCGCGGCCGGCTCGACGACCCGCATCCCTCCGACGGTCGCGGTGAACACGTCCGCCCTTCCGAGCGGCACTCCGCCGCGGCGCTCGGTGACCGCGAGCACCATGGCCACGCGTGCGGAGTCCAGACCGCTCACCGCGCGGCGCGGCGTCGCGAGGGTCGACGGGGCGACGAGGGCCTGCACCTCGGCCAGTAGCGGGCGCTTGCCCTCCACGACCACGGTCACGGCTGTGCCCGGCACTCTCGTGTCCCGGCGGGTGAGGAACAACCCCGACGGGTCGGGCAGCTCGGCGATCCCGTCGTCGCGCAGCTCGAAGCAGCCCACCTCGTCCGCAGCGCCGAAGCGGTTCTTCACGCCGCGAACCATCCGCAGCGTGCAGTGGCGGTCGCCCTCGAACTGCAGCACCACGTCCACGAGGTGTTCCAGCACCCGCGGCCCGGCCACGGAGCCGTCCTTCGTCACGTGGCCCACGAGGATGACGGGTAGCCCCCGTTCCTTCGCTGCGCCGATGAGCGCCGACGCCACGGCCCGGATCTGCGACACCCCGCCCGCGCCGCCCTCCACGGCGCTGGTCGACATGGTCTGCACCGAGTCGACGACGACCATGTCCGGGCGCACCGCGTCGAGGTGGCCGAGCACCACCGCCAGATCCGACTCCGCGGCGAGGTACAGCTCGTCGTGCAGCGCGCCGACGCGCTCGGCGCGCAGCCGCACCTGGCCTGCGGACTCCTCACCGGTCACGTAGAGGGCCCGGCGCCCGGACGCGGCGCAGCGGTGCGCAACCGCCAGCAGCAGCGTCGACTTGCCCACCCCGGGCTCGCCCGCCAGCAGCACCACCGCGCCGGGCACGAGGCCGCCACCGAGCACCCGGTCGAGCTCCGCGACGCCGGTGGGGCGGGCCTGGACCCTCTGCAGATCCACCTCGGCGATCGGCCGCGCCGGGGCGGCAGGGGCCGTGGCCCCGATCCGGGTCAGCGGGCGCGCCGCAGTCGGTTCGATGCTGCCCCACGCCCGGCACTCCGGGCACCGCCCGACCCACTTGGCGACCTCCAGGCCGCACTCGGTGCAGCGGTGATCCGGGCGGAGCGCACGCGCGGGCTTGGCCACGGCGTCGCACGCTATACCGCCGGTCGGACGGTTCCCGCGCGCGACGCGGGCTCACTCCTCGCGGGTCTCCGCCGGAGCGTCGATCGGCACCTGAAGGGTGGCTTTCCCCGCATCGCGGAACCGGAAGGTGATGGAGGTCGGCAGGCCGGGGCGGATCGGGCCGGTCAGATCGGTGAGCACGACCCGGATGACGCCCGCTCCAGCCGACGCCGACGTCCCGCCCTCGGTGCTGGTGACGGCGAAGCTGCCGGGGATCGTGGTCATGCCATCGACGGTCACGTCGCCCGCGGCGGGGGTGGTCACCGACACCAGCTCGTCGGGCCGATCTCCGGAGTTGACGATCGTCAGCCGCAACGGCGCGTCGTCGCCCTCCTCGTACCCGAAAACGTCCTCGCCGCCGGGGTAGGCCAGCACCACGTCCCGCAGCGCGATGGAGCCGACATCTGCCATGGCCCCGTTCACGGCGGACGCCTGTGCGCTGGTCTGGGTGACCTGACCTGCGGCGCAACCGGCTGCGCCCAGCGCGACGGCGAGCCCCAGCAAGGTCGTGCGCAGAAGCTGCTCGCGACTCACGGACGGGTCCTCCTGGGTGTGCTGCTGTCACGAGGTCGGGAGGCCCGGGCGTGTCCTGCAGACCTCGCCTGACCAGGTGGGAGCCTATCCGCACGGCCGCGGCGCAGCGCGGGGCGGTCCCGCCTGTGAGGTCTACAGTGGAGTGATCAGCCACTCTCCGCCGAGCGGCACTGCACGATCACGCGGCAGTTGTCAACCCCGTGACCTGCGACGACAGTCCGCCACTGCCCGCGACCGCGTTGGAGGACGTGCTATCCTGGGTCCAGCGAAAGGGGCTCGGGACACATGGTTTTCAAGGTCGGAGAGACCGTCGTCTACCCGCACCACGGTGCCGCTCTCATCGAGGCGATCGAGACCCGTGTGATCAAGGGCGAGGAGAAGAAGTACCTCGTCCTGAAGGTCGCGCAGGGAGATCTCACCGTTCGCGTTCCCGCCGCCAACGCCGAGGTCGTCGGCGTCCGGGACGTGGTGGGTCAGGAAGGTCTCGACAAGGTCTTCGAGGTACTGCGCGCTCCCCACACCGAGGAGCCGACGAACTGGTCGCGGCGGTACAAGGCCAACCTCGAGAAGCTCGCCTCGGGCGACGTGAACAAGGTGGCCGAGGTCGTCCGGGACCTGTGGCGCCGGGAGCGCGACCGCGGCCTGTCGGCCGGTGAGAAGCGCATGCTCGCCAAGGCGCGGCAGATCCTGGTGAGCGAACTCGCGCTGGCCGAGGGCACCAACGAGGACAAGGCCGAGCTGCTCCTCGACGACGTGCTCTCCGCCGCTTCCTGACCGGAGCGACTCCGATGGGCGGCGCCGTCGGGGCGCTGGTCCCCGCAGCGGGTCGTGGCGTGCGGCTCGGTGCGGGCGTGCCCAAGGCGTTCGCCCTCCTGGCCGGCAGGCCGTTGCTGTGGCACGCGGTCCGCGGGCTGCTGGACTCGGGGTGCGTCGACGAGGTCGTCGTGGCGATCGCCGCCGAGGACCGTGAGCGCGCGGCGAACGCCCTGGCCGGGTTCGAGTGGGTCAGCGTGGTCGACGGCGGTGCCGAGCGGTCCGACTCCGTGCGTGCCGCCCTCGCCACCGTCCCCGCGGCAGCCGTCGTCCTCGTCCACGACGCGGCACGCTGCCTGACGCCGACCGCCACCATCCGCGCCGTCGTCACCGCCGTGCAGGCGGGGCACGGCGCCGTCGTCCCCGTCCTGCCGGTGTCCGACACGGTGAAGCGCGTCGACGCGACAGGTGCCGTGCTGGCGACGGTCGACCGCACGCCGCTGCGGATCGCCCAGACTCCACAGGGCTTCGACGCCGACCTGCTGCGCCGCGCCCACGCCACGGGCGGTGGATCCGTCACCGACGACGCCGCGCTCGTCGAGCACCTGGGGGAAGCCGTCATCACCGTCCCCGGCCACCCGCTCGCCTTCAAGATCACCACCCCGTTCGACCTCGCGGTGGCCGAGGCCGTGCTGGGGAACGGGGTGCGGGCATGAGGGTCGGCGTCGGCACGGACGTGCATCCCGTCGAGCGTGGGCGGGAGTGCTGGATCGCGGGGCTCCACTGGCCGGGTGTCGACGGCTGCGCGGGGCACTCCGACGGTGACGTCGCCGCGCACGCACTGTGCGACGCCGCGCTGTCCGCCGCGGGACTCGGCGATCTCGGCGCGGTCTTCGGCACGGGCGACCCACGCTGGGCGGGGGCGCACGGTGCGGTCCTGCTCGCCGAGGTCCGCCGACGGTGCGAGGCGGCAGGCTGGGTGCTGGGCAACGCCGCGGTGCAGGTGATCGGCAACGCACCCCGTGTCGGCAGCAGGCGCGACGAGGCGCAGCGCGTACTCTCCGACGCCCTCGGCGGTCCGGTGGCGGTCTCCGGAACCACGACCGACGGGCTCGGCCTCACCGGCCGAGGCGAGGGTGTCGCGGCCGTGGCCACCGTGCTGCTGCTCCGGCATTGAACCGCCACATGGCTCCATGTGGCGGTCTGATGCCCCGCGGGGTCTGAGACGATGACGGTATGCGCCTGTTCGACACCGCCACCCGCACGCTGCGGGACTTCGTGCCCCTGCGACCGGGCGCGACGTCGATCTACGTCTGCGGCGCGACGGTCCAGGGGGTGCCGCACATCGGGCACGTCCGCTCGGCGCTGGACTACGACGTGCTGCGCCGCTGGCTCGCCGCGACCGGCCACGACGTGCTGCTCGTGCGCAACGTGACCGACATCGACGACAAGATCCTCACCAAGGCCGCGGACGCGGGCCGCCCGTGGTGGCAGTGGGCCTACACCCACGAGCGGGCGTTCGAGGACGCCTACGACCGCCTGGGGTGCCTGCCGCCCTCGGTGCTGCCCAGGGCCACCGGTCACGTGCCACAGATGGTCGAGCTGATGGAGCGGCTCGTCGACGCCGGGCACGCGTACGCCGCGGACGGGAACGTCTACTTCGCCGTGCGGTCGTTCCCCGGCTACGGCGCGCTCTCGGGTCAGCGGCTCGACGAGGTGGTTCAAGGAGAATCGACACCGGGCGAGCCGGCCGCAACGGGCAAGCGTGATCCGTGCGACTTCACGCTGTGGAAGGGCGCCAAGCCCGGCGAGCCGTTCTGGCCGACGCCGTGGGGGCCCGGTCGGCCCGGCTGGCACCTGGAGTGCTCGGCGATGGCCACCGCCTACCTCGGTCCGGAGTTCGACATCCATGGCGGCGGGCTCGACCTGGTGTTCCCGCATCACGAGAACGAGCGGGCGCAGTCGCACGCCGCGGGGGACGGCTTCGCCCGGTACTGGCTGCACAACGGCTGGGTGACGCTGTCCGGCGAGAAGATGTCGAAGTCGCTGGGCAACACCCTGTCGATCCCGGCCACGCTGCAGCGGGTCCGGGCACCCGAGCTGCGCTACTACCTCGTGGCGGCGCACTACCGGTCCGCGCTCGAGTACTCCGACGGTGCACTCGGCGAGGCCGTGGCCGCCTACCGGCGCATCGAGTCGTTCGTACACCGGGTGGCCGAGCGGTGCGGCGTGCCGGAGCCGGGGCCGTGGTGCGCCGACTTCGTGGCCGCGATGGACGACGACCTCGGCATCCCCGCGGCGCTCGCTTCGGTGCACGGCATGGTGCGCGAGGGCAACGCGGCGCTCGACGCGGGGGACGCCACGGCGGCGCGCGGTGCGGCGGGCTCGGTG
>JALYQB010000173.1 GCA_030856045.1 Actinomycetota bacterium | reverse complement strand
GTGACCGGTGGGGTGCTCGTCGAGCTGCGCGAGCCGCTGTCCGGCGTCGCGCCCGGTCAGGCCGTCGCCCTCTACCGGGACGACGTCGTGCTCGGGAGCGCCACGATCACCGCCACCCGCTGACTGGGAGTCAAGCGGTTCTGGGGTCGACCGGCGGCCGGCAGCAAGCTCGGTACCGCCGACCGCCGAGCGCTAGTCACTTCGCTTCGATCACCGTCTGGTTCGGCCAACGAGCAGCGGCGGCGGGACCAACGTAGCGGCCGGTCGATGCACTGCGACGACGAACACCCCCGGTGCCGGCGCTGCGCGACCGGTTCTCGCTCACGGTCCGACTCGGCCACCGAGCCGCGGCTGCCAGGGTGACGTACCGACCGGTGATGGCGCTGCGATGGCTCCTGCCGCTGCTGCGCCCACCCTTGGCTGTCATGATTATCCTTTCTGAGCAGCAGGCCAGTAGAACCAGCTGCGACGTGCCACGCTGGATGCGGCACGTACTTGACCGGCCACGCGTAGGTTTCGTCATCCCAGTCGAGCGTTGACGACCCCGGCCCGGCAGGCTCCCGGCCCAGACCGCCCGGGCCAGGTCTGCGGCGCTCGCCAACAGGATACGCCTGCTTACTCACACCGTTGTAAGATCGATTCAAGGTTCGGCGTCGGGACCATCCGAAGGTAGGTAACATGGCCAGCAGTACAGCACCGAAGTACAGCAACCGTGGCACCCAGAGCAACCCCCGGCCGACGTCGACACCGCACCTAACCTGCACGCGGCGCCTCATCAGGCACAACCGCCACGAGCTCACACCGAAGAGATCACTGGTTCGATCCCAGTATCGCCCACCGCCGCCGCCCTACTCGAACCCCTGACCCATTAGGACCGTGGTGAGCAGATCGGCGTCGGTAAATGAGCTAGCTAGCCTTGAGCAGTGACCATGCGTGACGGTTGTTCGAGATAGAACCCCACCACAGGCACCACCGAACACCGCCGCGACCCCAGCCGCCACCACCCCGCCACATGCGGGCAGCGCTGACACCGACCTTTGTCGTCGACCTTGTGCCGTTCCAGTAACGCCAGGCAGCACAGCGCCAGCCGGACGTACTCCTCGTCATGCGCCTGTCCGGCTGCCATGGCAACCTCTTCGAGACGCTCCCGTAGAACACGGTGTCGTAGCTCATACACGCCGCTCATCGCTCCCGGTGCTGCGCGGCGCCAGTGTTGTCGTCCGAAGTAGGCACCACGTCGCCCTCAACGACTGTCCACGGCTTCGAGGCCCGCACCTGCAACTGCGCCGCCATGGCAATGAGCCGCTCGGCAAAGGCGTGCTGCTCATCCGCCGTCACGCTCTGGTCCATGATCCGCATGGCTAGCCGCACCACGTCAGTGTTCAGCCGTGCCAGTGTCGCCAGCAGCTCGCGGTCGGTGCGGATCACGGCTCGGACACCCCGCGCCGGGCGACCAGGCGACGGCCACGGCGGGTGACCTGGGCACTGACCCGCTGCAACCGGACGGCCAGCTCGCGGTGCTGTTCCGGCGTCGCGACGCCTTCGGCCATCTCGGCGGCCAGCCGGTGGATGTCGTCACGGAAGGCGCAGAGCTGCGCAACGAGCGCCACCCTGTCGTCGTCACCGGGACGCAAGACGTCCGCGTCCTGGTCTGCCTGGCTGGCCATGTGTGCAAGCCGCTCCCGTGACTCGTCTCCCGTGAACGGCACCCAGCGCCGGGGCGCAACCGCCGGACGGAGCGAGCAGGCGTCCGTGGGGGACACCGGCGGGTGCTACAACCCGGCGCTGGGGCCTGGGGGTAATGGTGCGCGGCGGCCACCGGTCAGGGCAGCGCCAAACCTGTATGCCGGTATACGTCGGACGTATGAGCTTCCCGCCCGGTATGCATCGTCCGGTTAGAATGCCGCCACGAGCTCGCGTAATGGGCCGTGCTGCCGGGATCGGAGGGGGCTTGACGGGTATGGATCGCCATCATGGCCAGCAATGCAACCGTTGCGGTGTCCGGCTGGCGTGCGACAACCCCGACCAGCGCTGCGCTGCCTGTCAGCGCGCCGGACGGGATCAGCTACTTAGCCCGCCAGCCGTACCTGCTGAGTTCTGGGAGTATCCGGCCGTACGCGGTGCCTTGGCCAGCCGGCACATGGGCCAGGTGATTCGCGCTTTCCGGCTGCATCCGTTGCACGGCCGTGACATCATCTCCCAACGTACGGTCGCTGAATGGGTTGGCCTCACCCAAGCACAGCTCAGTCGGATTGAGGGCGGTAGCCCTATGGTGCATCTTGACCGGCTGATTCAGTGGGCATGTCTGCTACGTATCCCGGAAGCGTACTTGTGGTTTAAACTGCCTGAGCAGCCAAGCCCCGTCATACCCAAGCTGGAAACTGCCGAGAGAGACCGAGAGGAGGATGTCGACGTGAAGCGTCAGGACTTCCTCCGGTTTGGCGGCTTGGGTGTGGCTGGCATGGTCGCGCCCGGCTTGCTGAAGGCTCAACCGACCGGCGTGGTGACTGAACGCGACTGCGCTCAGTGGCTCGCCTGGGAGCTGTGGCACCACCAGGAAGCGGCGCTGCACGTCACTGACCTGCCACTGTCCATAGCACGTTATCTCGGCTTAGTGGATAGCACGGGCCAGTCGGCAACGCAGCTCAGCAGTATCTCTCCCGATGGCCTGATCCTGTGTGACCAGCACGGCTATTGTTCGCTGAGCCATCCAGCTCTCATTGACTTCTACGTCGCCCAGCACGTCTTTCGCTCTATAACGGATGGTCAGAGTCAGCTACTTGCTACCGCCCAGACCAGCCATGCCATGGACTGCGTTCTCCAAGAATTTGTACGTCGACACGAGCTGAGTACCGCACTCCTCACTGACTGGATGCACCACGGCGCGAACGCCGTACTGCGTGTCAACAGCGCTGGCATCCTGGCCAAGCTGGGTGAGCCAACCATTGCCGACACAGTGGTGACTACCCTGAAGGCTGATCAAGACAACCGCCAACGCTACCTGACGGCGGTGGCCAGCCGCGTCCTGTCGCTTGAGTGGCAGACAGCGGCACAGCTTGTGACGACGGTCGAGCAGCGCAGCGCTGCCGCGGGCCTGGTATCGGTCACTGCCACCCAGGTTGCCGAGCTGTCAGCCGAACTCGTCAACCCGCGCGATGGCGCAGCGCGCTGGTGCAGCACGGTGCTGCTTGGTTCGGTCGATGAAGTCCTCCCGGATATCGCCCGCGCCGCGCTCGGTAAAGCGTTGCGTGACGAACCGTGCCGCGAGAACCTGCGGGCCATCGGCACCGTGCTGGCTGGCGGGCAACCACTTGACACCTAGCTTCCAACGCTGATCCAGAAAGGAGCTTCATTTTGTTTGTCATCTCGGTCAAGCCTGGTGAAGAAGTCATGGAGAGCCTGACACGCCAGCTCAAGGAGCAGGGTGTCCAGCGCGGTGCCATCGTGTCGTTAATCGGTGCCATTGACGCCTGCTGCATTTCGAACATGCCGAAGCGTGACGCTACCGACGACATCCTGACCGAATACCAGCAACCGTGTGAACTGTCCGGTACTGGCGAGATCGCGGACGGCGAACCACACGTCCACTGTGTGCTCGGCACCGAAGGCGACCGCGCCCTGGCGGGGCATCTGCATTGGGCACGGGTAGCGACGCACTTTGTGAACGCGTATGTGGTCGAGATGTAAGAGAAGGGAGGAATGCTGGCCACTTCGCCCTTGCCACCCTGGCAGTGGGGTAGTCGCTCTGGGGCGTGTTTCCTGGCGTGGTTAGCTCGCCCTTGATGCGGGCGCAGTCGACGGAGCGCAGGCGATGGGACCACCGGGCACCACCCATGGGTGGTGCCCGGTGGTCGCAGCTTGCAGGAGTAGTTGCAAGTCCACGGACGGGAGCAGCGTGCAGGCTGGCCACTGTACACAGAGTGCAACTCCTGGCCAAGCGTCCCCTGCTGCCGAGAGGGTGGTTTAGGCGTGTCCTGGATCTTTCCGGGCGGTGTGCGATAGATCGTTCTCATGCACGATCGTCATGACTTAAGCCGCGCCCGCCGCCCGCCGCCCGCCGCCCGCCGCCCGCCGTCACGCCAGATCACTGCCCGACGGGGGCGCGGCCCGCGTCGTAGAGCTCAGCCGGAGTTGCGATGGCGAGCGGCCGTCCAGTTGGTTCTGGGTGCGGCGCTGGCGAGCCGGTACGGTCGATCTTCGGTACGGTCATGGGTATGTCCACGCGTCATCATTATCTTCCTGCTGCTTTCATAGCGAGGTTCTCGAAAGAGAATGGAGGACCGGCGCGTGGCCGCCGCGTAAGCGTTTTGCGTAAGAGTTGGTTGCGTGCGCGTTCGATGCGTGCGAGCGAAGTTGGTTGCGAGAAGGAGTTCTATTCGTTTAAGGAAAATCGGTTCTCCAGGGGTGTGCCGCTCGATATGATAGATCAGGTCTGGCGGGCCTACGAGAACCGTTTGAATCTGTGCGTGAATGCATTGATTTCCAGCACGGATGAGATCGATGCACGGATATGGTCGCGTACTCTGGTACCGTTCGTCGCTGGTCTATTGGTCCGGAACCCCGACTTTGACGTGAGGTATAAGACTCGTATCGCCGAGCTCTTTGGACATTGTGATGACACCAACGACGTGGCCGACAGTGCTTCTAGCCCTGATCAGATCAACATGGCGAGAATGGTGGAGCTGCATCGCCTTCTGAGTGGGATCATGACTGCAGATTGGGATGTGCTTCACTTCGCTCCTGATGAGCCGATCGTCACGAATGATTTGGGCTTTGCATTCCAGGAGGATCGTCTATATGACGATCTACCCGGTGGAGTCATCATCCCGCTCAAGAGAACTGAGGCACTTGTGGTTATGCCGCGATGCATCAACCAGATAGCACACTGGACTGTAGGTGGGTGGATGCGGCGAGTTGAGCACTTTGAGGTTCCGCACGGGTACATGCGGGAGCGCAATCGTGCGATCGCTTGGGCGGCGAGAGAATTCATCATCGGCACGGACGCGGACGAGATCGAACAGTATGGAGAGTCACTTCGTGAGGAATCACCGTCGATCGAACCGGCTGAGCTCGGCTTTGCGACCGCTAGGGTCACCCGGAGACGCGAGCATGAGTGGCACAGACTGGTGAGTGCGTTGGAGCGTACGCCCGAGGAAATCCTCGCTGATGGCTTCGAGATTGACTTCGAGTCGATTGTTGCCGACTGGCATCCGACGATGATCCTTCCCGCGGTCACGAACCGGCAAACTCAAACCGCGCTGGCCTTCGACGGGCGCGGTATCTATTTGAACTTGGTCGACTTCGAGGAGAGAAGTTGAGGGATTGGTGTCCGCCAAACGGTTCCCGGGTCCGACTTGGGCGTGTCCTGCGGATCTTTCTGGGCGGTATGCGATAGATCGTTCTCATGCACGATCGCCATGACTTGACTGATGAAGAGGGGGCGCGGCTGGGACAGCTGCTGCCCGACCGGACCCCGCGCCGGGGTGGCGGTGGACCGAGCACCGGTCGGTGATCAACGGCGTGTTGTGGCGGACTCGGACGGGTTCACCGTGGCGGGACGTACCGGAGGATTACGGGCACTGGAAGACCGTCTATCACCGGCATCGCCGATGGTCAGCGGACGGGACCTGGGCCGCGGTGCTCGATGAGCTGCGCCGCGGCGCCGACCTGGATTTTTCACCGGGGTGACGGCCCTGTCCCCTTGGTTACAGCCTTACCATTTTGATCATGGTTTCCCTGTTCGTGGGTAGGGTCAGGATCCGGCTGTCGCGTCGGTGCGCCGGGTTCCACGCTCCGGACGGAGGTCCTTCCATGATCGTCGGGGCTTCGTGGTGGTGGTCAGA
>JALYQB010000420.1 GCA_030856045.1 Actinomycetota bacterium | reverse complement strand
GATCGCACCGATCCGCTCGCGCAGGTCGTCGGGGAAGTCGGCCAGCTCCACCACGCCGAAACGGCTCGCCTCACTCATGCCCCCCGACGCTACTCACGCCGCCACGCGTACGTCGCGCTCGGTCGCCAGCCCCACAGCCACAACTGCGCGGGCGGAACCAACTCCACGGGTTCGATCAATGGGCTCCATCGGTCCGAAGGGGATCATCGGCATCGCAGGCGTATCGACTTGTCACCCTGTCGGTACAGCCGCAGCACCACTGCGATGATGTCGGCGCTGTTAGCAGCGTGGCGGGTCGGGCGCGGCGGCGCACGTCGCGGCCTGGCGCCACTCTTCGGCGTGCTCGCTCATCGCTTCGCTCCTTGATCGGCGCACCGCGAAGCGCCGAGCGCCGGAAGACGAGCAGCACCACCGCAGCCAGCGCGATCAGGTAGGCGGGCACGGCGAGACGCCGTTCTCCAACTGGGCGCAGATCCGCTTCCCCGCGGTGGTCGACGCCATGCGCAAGCTCACCGACTGGGGAGTCACGGTGCTGGTCGGCGACGACGTGTACCCCCAGCACGAACCGGGCACCGGCGAGCACTACGTGCACCTGTTCCCCTGGCACCTCGCCTGGCAAGCCGTCCTCGACCACCCATGACGCTCCGCTGGGGCGTGACGTCACTGCCGGACTGTCGGACCGTGCAGCGCGGAGCGCTGGGCCCGCGATGTCGTTACCGAGGTTAGCATCGGAGCAGATTCCGAAGGGGTTTCCGGAGCGGATCAAGAATGGCCGGTGGAATGAACTCGACGTGGCCGGGTTTGACGATGATCTCCCACCCGGTGCCGTGTACGTGGCGGTGATGCGTCGGGCAGAGCAGAACACAATTACCCAGCGATGTCTCACCACCGTCGACCCAATGCCGCACGTGGTGCGCATCGCATCGAGCGGGCGGGCGATCACATCCCGGGAACGCACAGCCTCGATCCCGGGCGACCAGTGCCCGGCGGATTCCGAGCGGGACGCTGCGGCTGATCCGCCCGACGTCGAGGGGCTCCGAATCACCACCCAGCACAATGGGGATGATCTTGCAGTCGCAGGCCCAGCGGCGGGCGTCCGAGGCGGAGAGGTGCCGGCCGTAGTCCAGCAGGGCGGCACCGAGTTCGGTGCGCAGCGCGTCCCAGTCGATCGTCACGTTGATGTGTGGGGGCTCCCCGCCCGTGGTGGGGCACGCCTCGGCGGCGCGGGCGAGCCCGCACATCTCCAGCAGCGCGTCGGCCTGGCGCTCGTCGGTACTGCGCGGATCCGGGATGTCCTTCGACAGCGGGCGGGGCTTGGCGAGCTGGTCGATCAACCCCTGGAACTGCGGGCCGTGTTCCCTGTCGAGCCATCCCTCGAACCCGAGTTTTCCGTCACGGCGGTTGCGCAGTCGGAGTTCTCCGGCGGCGGGTGCCGGCTCGTCGTCGCGGGGCTCGGGGCCGTCCGGGTCGAGGTGCGCCAGCATGTGCTGGCCGAGTTTGGCGAGGTCGGTGGGGCCGAACCTGCGGGCGTACTTCACGAGGTCGGCCTCCACCTCCGCCCGCTGCGCCGCGCTGGTGGACGCGGGCACTGCGTCCATGGTCTCGATGATGATCCGCACATGTGCCGGGCCGATCTCCCCCGCAGCCAACGCATCCGCCGTCTCGGGCAGCTCCGGGGCCAGCGGCTCACCGGTCAGCCCCCGACGCGTGCCGAGTTTGGTGGCCTGCTCCGCCCGCAGCCGGGCCTCGGTCTTGGACAGGTGCACCAGCTCGCCCACCAGTGACGCGGTGCTGCGGAACCCTGCCTGCGCCGCCAGTCGGCGCGAGTCGACCTCGGCGAGCGCGTCGAGCAGCACCGAATGCACGATCCGCGAGACACTTTCCATTCCGCAGAGCAGATCGAGCACCGCATTGTCGTCCAGTCCGGACAGCGACGAACGCACCTCGTCCGTGCAGGCAGCGATCACCTGTATCGGCGAGGTCAGCGTCTCGGTCACAGCACTATTCTCGCAACCACCCCTGACAATTCCGGGGCTACCGGAGCCCGCCGCCGAAAAGAATCCGAGTCGTGCGACGAACGGTCGGATCCCCCGACGAACGGTATCTCAGCTCCGGGCGCGGTTCACTCGAGACGGAGGAAGTCGACGGTCACGGCGCGGGCATTCTGGGTGTTGGGACTGCCCCACACCAGGTCGAACCAGTGATTGGCGTAGGCCAGCTCGACGTAGCGGTGTCGCGCGCCGGCGTCGCGCAGCGCCGCTTCGAGCGTCCGGGCCTGTGTGACGGGCACGATCTGGTCCCGGGACCCGTGGATGATCAGCGTCGGCGGGACGTCGCGCCGCACGTGCATGAGCGGTGATGCTGCGGTGTAGGCCTCGGGGTTCGTCGCCGGGGTGCCGCCCAGGAACCTCTCCAGTTCCTCGGTGCCGCCACCAAGATCCGGATAGCGCCAGGAGCCCAGCCCGTACAGCGGAGCCATAGCGGTCGGCGCGGCGAACTCGACGACAGCGGACGGGCGCACCGGTGCCACGTCGCAGGACGGCGGGAACTGGCGCGGCGCGTACCCGGCGAGCAACACCAGCTGCCCGCCCCTGGAAGATCCCACCAGCGCGGTCCGGTCCGGGTCGATGCCGAGCCGTGCCGCGTTCGCGCCGACCCAGCCCAGGGCGCAGGCAATGTCCGCCGTCTGGTCCTGCCAGCGTGCCGGCGGGAAGAGCCGGTAGTCGACGTCGATGATCACAGCGCCCGCGCGGGCCAATTCCAGGTCCCACTCCGGAGTTTCGCTGCGACGCCCCTCCTTGCCGTGCACCCACACCACGGCGGGCCGGTCGCGCCCGTCCCCCGGTGGGAACCACAGATCCGCACGGAGCTCCAGGCCGTCGACGGTGGCGTAGACCTCGGTCGCGTCAGGTCCCCCTGAAGCCGTCAGTGACGTCCCGGCCAGGTATGCGCCCCAGTCGACACCGTCCGCGGCGTGGGCAGCGGCGACCGTCGGCACCAGCGAGGCCACCGCGGCGACCACCCCGATCACGACGAACCCAATGCGGCGGCGCAGCAGCGCCACCAGCGCCACCGCCGCGACCGTGACCACCAGCGCCTGCTCGGCGGCGACGGTGCCGAGCAGCCACAGTTCGACCGTCGGACCGGGGACGAACATCAGCACGGTGCACAACACGAGGACGGTA
Source organism: Actinomycetota bacterium (assembly GCA_030856045.1). Classification (GTDB taxonomy): domain Bacteria; phylum Actinomycetota; class Actinomycetes; order Mycobacteriales; family Pseudonocardiaceae; genus JALYQB01. The sequence goes on along the minus strand of JALYQB010000420.1, from coordinate 43 downwards.
GCGAACACCCAGCCGAGCAGCAGCGCGCCCCGATGCAAAGCTG
>JALYQB010000419.1 GCA_030856045.1 Actinomycetota bacterium | reverse complement strand
CGCACGTTCGTTGCGCGGTGGCGCGGGTACACGGGCAGCGAGCGCGGCGGCGCGCAGACGTTCCTCAACGAGTTGTTCGACTGCTACGGCACCGATCGGCACGCCTCGGGAGCGACGTTCGAGGACTTCCAGGCGTCTGCGGGGATCATGGACCTTTACTGGGCGGGTCACTGCATCATCGAGATGACCACAGGACAACGGTCCTACGATCCGTTCGGCGGGGAGACTAATTGAGCACGTCTCGTGTGGACCTCGCTCGGCTCGTCCCGGCGCGTCATGCTGCGGACTTGCGCGCGGCGGCCGACCTGCTGAGCGCCGCCCGCGACGTCACCCTCGTCGCGCACGTCAATCCCGACGCCGACGCACTGGGCAGCGCGCTCGCGCTCGGCCTGGTGCTGCATCGCCGCGGCGCGACCGTGCGCGTCACGTTCGCCCACCCCGCCGAGGCTCCGGAGTCGCTGCGGGCGCTGGATGTCGCGGGCCTGCTCGTCGCGCCCGAGCAGGTGCCCGCCGAGCCCGAACTGCTCATCGCGCTGGACACCGCGAGTGCCGGTCGTCTCGGTGCGCTCGGTGACCGCCTCGGCGTAGCGGGCGCCGTGCTGGTGATCGACCACCACGTCACGAACGGCCGGTTCGGCACCCACAACGTCGTCGACGACCGCGCCGAGGCGACGGCGGTGCTGGTGCTGCGGCTGCTCGACGAGCTGGGCGTCGCGCTCGACGAGCCCGTCGCACGGTGCCTCTACGCCGGGCTGGTGACCGATACCAGCTGCTTCCGGCGCGCCGACCGCAGTACCCACGCCGTCGCGGCCCGGCTGCTCGCGGCGGGCGTGGACTCCGATGCGACGACCCGCGCGCTGCTGGACACCCACCCGTACCGCTGGCTCGGGATGCTCGGGGCCGTGCTGTCCCGCGCGGAACTCGAGCCGGCCGCGGCCCGCGGGCTCGGGTTGGTGCACGCCACCATCCGGTTGGCCGACGCCGCCGGACTCGGCACCGATGAGCTGGAGAGCGTCGTCGACATCGTGCGGACCACCGCCGAGGCGGAGGTCGCCGCGGTGCTCAAGGAGATCGCACCGCAGGAGTGGTCGGTGTCGCTGCGGGCCAAGCGGCGACTCGACGTGTCCGCGGCAGCGCAGGCGCTCGGCGGCGGGGGCCACCGCCTCGCCGCGGGCTTCTCCGCCGCGGGGACGGCTGAAAACGTCCTGTCCCGCCTGCGCGCGGCGCTCGACGGCGCACCCCTGATTCCAGCCTGACGTTCCTGCGTTCTGGATACAGAACGCTGCCATCGGTCCGTCACTACCTCGTTCTGCATCCAGGGCCGAGGGCTGATCCCTGTTCTCGTGCATTCCGCGACACGAGGTGTCGTCGATCGCACCACAATGGTGATCACCGCGCCGCCCGTGGTCCTCGGTTCTGTCGGGGGCCATGCCTACCGTGCGGGCATGACGACATTCGTGCTGGTTCCTGAAATCTCGAGCTGAGGTCGAGGTAGCGACGGCTGCTCGGCCGGCTCCGGTCGACGAAGTCACGGTCAGCCTCGGCATGAACCTGCCCTGCGTGGGTGGGGCTAGCGTCGGGATCAGGCGGCAGACAGGGCAGGAGCGGGCGTGGCGCGGTCGGCGGAGCAGGTCCCCGCCCGGCGTGTGCTCGGGCTCGCGGTGCCCGCGCTGGGCGTCCTCGCCGCGGAACCGCTCTACCTGCTCGTCGACACCGCCGTCGTGGGCAGGCTGGGAGCGGTCGCGCTGGCCGCGCTGGCCGTCGGCGGAGTGGTGCTCGTGCAGGTCTCAACGCAGCTGACCTTCCTGTCCTACGGCACGACGGCGCGCACGGCGCGGCTGTACGGCGCGGGCCGGCGGGTGGACGCCGTCGCCGAGGGCGCCCAGGCCACCTGGCTCGCGGTGGGCATCGGTGCGGTGCTGCTCGTCGCGGGCCAGTTGTTCGCGGGCCCGGTGACCCGGCTCCTCGCGGGGCCCGGTCCGGTCGCCGACGCCGCCGTCGGCTGGCTGCGGATCGCGTTGCTCGGCGCCCCGTTCGTGCTCGTGACGCTCGCGGGCAACGGGTGGCTGCGCGGCGTGCAGGACACCGTCCGCCCGCTGCGGTTCGTGCTGATCGGTAACGGGATCTCCGCGGTGCTGTGCCCCGTGCTGGTCCACGGGGTCGGCTGGGGCCTGAACGGCTCGGCGGTGGCGAACGTCGTCGCGCAGGTCCTGTCCGCCGCGCTGTTCGCCCGAGCCCTGCACGCGGAGGGCTCGGTGAGCGTCCCGGACTGGCGGGTGATGCGGGCGCAGCTCGGGATGGGCCGCGACCTCGTGCTGCGCAGCGCGGCGTTCCAGGTGTGTTTCCTGTCCGCGACGTCCGTGGCGGCGCGCACGTCGGCCGCCGCGGCGGGCGCTCACCAGGTCGTCTACCAGCTGTGGGCGTTCCTCGCGCTGGTGCTGGACTCGCTGGCCATCGCGGCGCAGTCGCTCGTCGGGGCGGCACTGGGCTCGGACCTCCCGTCCGAGAACACCAGAGCGCGGGCACTGGCCTGGCAGGTCACCCGCTACGGCCTGGCGCTGGGGATCGCGCTCGGGGTGCTCTTCGCTGCGGCCGAACCGGTGCTGCCCGGCGTGTTCACCACCGATGCGGCGGTGCTGGCCGAGATCCCGCACGCGTGGTGGTTCTTCGTCGTGCTCCAGCCGGTGGCGGGGGTGGTGTTCGCGCTGGACGGGGTGCTGCTGGGTGCGGGGGATGCGGCGTTCCTGCGCACCGCGACCCTGGCCAGCGCGCTCGTCGGTTTTCTGCCCGTGGTGTGGGCGTCGCTCGTGTTCGGCTGGGGTCTGGTCGGGATCTGGTCCGGCCTCGCGGCGTTCATGCTGCTGCGCCTCGGGTGCGTGGTGGCGCGCACCCGCGGCGGCGCGTGGGCGGTCCCCGGCGCGACCCGGTAAGGCGTGCGGCAGGATCGAGCGCCGTGCTCCCGGGTCTCGTCGTCGTGGACAAGCCGCCGGGCATGACGTCGCACGACGTGGTGTCTCGGCTGCGCAGACTGCTGCGCACCCGGCGCGTCGGGCACGCGGGCACGCTCGACCCGATGGCCACCGGGGTGCTGGTGTGCGGTGTGGAGCGCGCCACCAAGCTGCTCGGCCATCTCGCGCTGGACACGAAGGCCTACCTCGCGACCGTCCGCCTGGGCGCAGCCACGAGCACCGACGACGCCGAGGGCGAGGTGTTGGGCGGCGTCGACGCGTCCGCCGTAGACGAGACCGCGGTCCGCAGGGGGGTCTTCACGTTCACCGGAGCCATCGAACAGGTGCCGAGCTCGGTGAGCGCGATCAAGGTCGCGGGGCGCAGGGCGTACGAGCTGGCGCGCGCGGGGGAGACCGTCGAGCTCGCGGCGCGGCCTGTCACCGTGTCCCGCTTCGACGTGCTCGCGCTGCGCCGCGGCCCGGCCGTGACCGACGTCGACGTCGTTGTGGAGTGCTCGTCCGGGACCTACGTGCGGGCGCTCGCGCGCGACCTCGGTGCCGCGCTCGGTGTCGGGGGGCACCTGAGGGCGCTGCGGCGCACCCGGGTGGGGCCGTTCGATCTCGCCCTCGCGCGCACGCTGGAGGAGCTCGCCGAGGACCCGACGCTGTCGCTGGACCTCGACGCCGCAGTGGCCGCCTCGTTTCCGTCCCGACACGTCGACGGTGGCCAGGCAAGAGCACTGTCCCACGGCGGTCGCCTGGACCCGGCCGGGCTCGTGGGCATGTACGCGGCCCTGGACCCGGACGGTCGTGCGGTGGCACTGCTGACGGAGCGCGACGGCCGCGCCGCACCGGTCGTCGTCCTCCGCCCGGCCGACTGAGGTCGTGAGTGGCGTTGCGAGCTATGACTCGCATCGGCACTCACGGGCCGTAGGGTGCTTCCCGTGCAGCGGTGGCGAGGGCTGGACCCGGTGCCGGGCGGGTGGGGCCGCAGTGTCGTGACGATCGGCGTGTTCGACGGCGTGCACCGCGGTCACGCGGAGCTGGTCGGGCGCGCCGTGTGGCGCTCCCGTGAGCTGGGCGTCCCCACGGTGCTGGTGACGTTCGACCCGCACCCGTCCGAGGTCGTGCGTCCCGGCAGCCACCCTGCTCAGCTGACCACGCTGCGACGGCGCGCGGAGCTCGTCGAGCAGCTGGGCGTCGACGTCTTCTGCGTCCTGCCCTTCACCGCCGAGCTCTCCCGCATGCCGCCGGACGAGTTCGTCCACGAGCTCCTCGTCGAGCGCCTGCACGTCGCAGTGGTCGTGGTGGGGGAGAACTTCCGGTACGGCGCCAGGGCTGCGGGCGATGTCGACCTGTTGCAGCTGCTCGGGCGCCGCTTCGGCTTCACGGCCGAGGGCGCGGACCTGCTGTCGGAGGGCGACGTCACCTTCTCGTCGACCTACATCCGGTCGTGCATCGACGCGGGTGACGTGCGCGCCGCGGCGGAGGCGCTGGGCCGCCCGCACCGGGTGGAGGGCATCGTCGTGCGCGGCGACCGGCGCGGCCACGACCTCGGCTACCCGACGGCGAACCTGTCGACGCCGCGCTACGCCGCGATCCCCGCTGACGGGGTCTACGCGTGCCGCTTCGTCCACCGCGGCCGCGAGTTGGACGCGGCTGTCTCGGTGGGCACCAATCCGACGTTCTCCGGCCGGGAGCGCCGCGTCGAGGCCTTCGTGCTCGATGTCGACGAGGACCTCTACGGCGAGCAGGTCGCTGTCGACTTCGTGGCGCGGCTGCGCGGGATGGAACGCTTCGCGACGGCAGACGAGCTCGTCGCGGAGATGGGCCGCGACGTCGAGCGCACTCGCGAGGCGCTGCACGGTGACCACTGAGCGTGGTCGCCGGGAGCGGGCGCGTATCCGTCCGCGCCACAGCCTGGCAGGATGACCGCCGAGTCCGAAGGGGGTCCCCTGGTGGAGGAGCAGGCCGTCCGGCGCAACATCGCCCAACAGCGGGAATGGTACGGGGAGCCGCTCGGGGATCGGGTGCGTCGGCTCGTGGTCGCGTACGGCGTCTCGCAGGCCCACCTCGCCGACGTCCTCGGGGTGAGCCGCCCCATGCTGAGCCAGCTCATGAGCGGGCGCCGCGGCAAGATCGGCAATCCGGCGGTGCTCGCGCGGATGGTGATGCTCGAGCGCCGCGTCCTGACCCCGAGCGTGGCGTCGGGTGACCCGGCCGCGCTGCGGCGGGCACTCGACGAGGTGCGCGCGTCCCGTCCCACCGTCGGCCGGCCGACGCTGCCCGTGACCGACCCCGGCGACGACGGGCTGCTACCGGGGCTGCGGCGGGTCGTCCCGGCGGACGAGCTGGCGGCCGCCGCCGGTGCCCTCGGCGACCGGTGCCCCGTCCTCGCGGGGCTGCTGCGCCGTGCGGCCGACGGGTGAGGCTGTTCACCGCGCTGTGGGTCCCCGACGCCGCCGTGGCGCACC
>JALYQB010000186.1 GCA_030856045.1 Actinomycetota bacterium | reverse complement strand
GGTCCAGCGTCGCGAAGGCCCGCCCGGCTGCTGCCACCAGCACGGCAGGCCGGACCGGGGTGGCGGCGTCGAGCCGCCAGGTGGCGATGCGCAGCCAGTCGTCCTTGCGGCGTGCCCCGGTGGCTTCGACCGCATCGGCCAGCGCGCGGCGCAACGCCGAGGCGCGCTCCGGGAGGCAGCCCGCCCGGAGCACCTCGCCGTAGAGCGGATGGCCGAGCCGTACCTCCACGCGGCGGCCGTCCTGTCGCGCCCAGACGAGGTCCTTGGACTCCACCGCTTCGACGGCGCGCTGGTCGACCAGCGACATCAGCACGTCGGCGTCGATCGGCTCGCCGTAGGCGACGATCTCGAGGACCTCCCGTTCCGGCCGGTCCAGCCGACCGATCCGATCGGAGATGAGCTCGACCAGTCGCGGCGCCATCACCCACGGGCCTTCCCAGCGCCACACTCCCGCGATATCGGTGAGCGCCCCGCAGTCGATGCCGGCCTCGACCAGCTCCCGCAGCAGCAGCAGGTTGCCCCCCGCGGCCCGCCACAGCCGCCGGCCGGTCGCACCGTCGAGCTGGCCGCCGAGGGCTGCGACCAGCACGTTCGCTGTCTCGGGCTGCGGCAGCGCCGCAATCTCGATCCGGTCGACCAGCCCGTCCTTCCACAGTGCTCTGATCGGGTCGGGCACCACCTCCCTGCTCCGGAGGCAGGTGAGCACGAAGGCACGCCGGGTCTGCGCAAGCTGGTGCACGAGGGTCGCGGAGATCTCGTCGAGCAGATGCGCGTCGTCGATGCCCAGCACGAGCCGGCGGGTGCCGGAGCGGTGGAGCAGCGCGTCGGTCGCACCTCGCAGCAGCGCGACCGGGGTGGTGGCAGCCGGCGGTTCGGCAGGGAGCAGGGGGCCGAGCGCGCCCAACGGAATCGGCGCCGTCGCGGACGTCGCCGTCACCCACAAGCTCAGGTAGCGGTGTGGGTCGGCCGCGGTGACGGCCTCATGGGCGAGCCGGGTCTTGCCGACACCCGGGGCACCTGCCAGCACGATGCCGGTTTCCTCCCCCATCGCATCGCGGACGCGCCGGAGCTCGTCCTCCCTACCTACGAAGGGCCACGACACGCTCACAACGCGTCAGCGTAGGGCCCGCAGCAAATGCTTTTCCGGGGCGCGTCAGCTGCTGGCCGGGACGACCTCGACGGTGTGGGGGAGGTGCGCCGGTTTGACTCCCGCGACCAGCGCGTCAAGTTTGCGGTGATCCACGGCGGCTGGGTCGGGCACCCGGACCCGGACGTGCAGCGCCGGGGTGTCCGCGCCGGGCAGCGGGGTCTGCGGGCGCGCCGACCAGGACGCGGCGCCGCTCTCGGTGATCTCGACCTCCCCGCCGATGACCAGCCGGATGTGTTCGGCGATCCCCCGCCGAGTGCCCCGCCAGCTGTGCAGCTCGACGGCCGTGCTCACCAGCTCGCGCCGCTGCTCGATCGTCCAGCTCTCGTCCATCGGGAGCCCGACCCAGTCTGCCAACCAGTCGAGGAAGTCCTCCGGCGCGAGCTGCGGATCCAGGTAGGCAGGCAGGCAGTCCAGTGTGGCGAAGATCGGCGCCAGCACCTCGTCGAAGGCGGACACGAGCCGCTGGGTGAAACCGTCGTCGGCGTACAAGCCGGGCAGCCACAGCCCGAGCGGGTGCGGGCTGCTCAGCCCCGCGATGAGCCCGCGCATGTGTCCTCCTAAACCGGGGTGACCCGGATCTGGTGGTCATAGGAGAAGACCAGTGCGTGCTCGCCGAGGTCGAGCCTGCTGACGGCGGCGCCGCGGTCACCGGTGGTCGGATCGGCGCCGAACAGCCGGACGTCCTCCACCATGTCGACGCCGGCCAGCTGCTGCAGCACGGCGAACACCTCCCCGGACTGCACCGGACGGCCGAACGGCCAGCCGGTGCCCTCCGGGCCCCCGGTGATCGGGTTGAGGTAGCGGTAGAGCGCCTCGGTCGCCCGGCTGCGCAGCTTGTCCAGCGAGGCCCGCGGCTGGGCCAGCAACGTGGCGACCACCGTCACGCCCTGGTAATAGGGTGGTTCGACCATCACCCGGGCCCCGAGGCAGCGCCGCTCCTCGAGCTGCCTGCCGATCGCGGCCAGCATCGCCTCCGGGGGCAGCAGGTCCTCGAACCGCAGCCTGCCGGCGCCGTCGTCGCCGACCGCGGGGACGACCAGTACCCGCGCACCGCCTGCCGCGACGTCCGGGCCTGCGGCGATGCAGCGGACCCTGACCGCATCCGGGGCGGCCTGCCGGGCCAGCAGCTCGTAGTCCTCGGCGGTGACCGCGCGGTCCCGGGTGCGCAGCAACAGCGGCCCGCGCAGCGCCGCGTTCGGCACGGTCTCGCCCTCCACCCCGCCGATGGCGGCGCGCCGGTTCGTCACGCTGGTCACGAACGGCACCGGGTCACGCTGCACCGTGAGCAGCCCGCGAGCCACGTTGCCGCGCTGCCCGCCCCCGGTGCGGTATGCGGGCAGCCGCAGCGGCACACCCTTGGGGGGCACCGCGCCGTACTGGCGCAGCGTCCCGTCCGGCTCCCGTACCGCGGGCCCGAGCACCACCTCGCCTGCGACATGATCGACCATGAAGTGCCGATCGGACGGTGCGGAGTCGGCGAAGTGCTCCACCGCCCGCCATTCCTCCCAGCCGTCGCCACCTGCGGTCTCGAGCACGAGCGGCCCGTCACCGGGGACGATCGGGCTGTGCTGCACCGGGAACCGCTGCCCCGGCACGCCCTCGGAGAGCCCGACGATCTCGTCGCGGATCGTGTTGGCGTGTATCCCGTCGATCGTCCCACCGATCGTGCTCGCCGTGGCCGCGCGAATCTGCGGCGGGGCGCTGTAGAACGGCTGCCCGGCGCCCGGCGCGACGACCCGGCAGCGCAGCCAGCCCGCGCGCTGCCGGTTGATCACCGATGCAGTGTGACCGGGCGACACGTGCAACACGATGTCACCGGGCCGGTTGAGCCCGCCGGTCTCGTCGTGGTCGACTTCGCAGGGTGCCCAGCTCGCCCCATCCCATGCCTCCCAGACCAGCGGCGGGTCACGGGGGTCCACGCCGCCACCCTCGGCCTCGCAGTCCAGCCGCAGCAGCACCGCGCAGCGCGGCACCGGATCGGACAGCCCGAACAGCACGGTGTCGCCGACCTGCGGTGGGCTGCCGAAACTGGCGACGCCCTCCTCGACGCCCTCGAGGAACTGGTCCAGCCCGCCGAACCCCAGTTGTTCGGTACGGTCGACCGGCTCGCCCTGCTGCCCGACGGTGAGTATCTTCTCCAGCGCGCAGGGCACGATCGCCAGCTCCCGCATCGTGGTGAACACGATCGCGTCCTCGGTCTCGGTGCCCGGGGTGCAGATCGGGATGTCGGCGGGGACGACGACCGGGTCGGGCTGCGGCGCCGACAGCCAGAATGTCACCTCGCCCCGGGCCGCCGTCGGAGGGAACAGCTGGACCCGATGAGGCTGAGGAAGCGCAGGTAGTGCGCCTGCGGCACCCGGTTCAGCCGGTAGAGCAGCTGGTCCACCATCGACGCGAACGTCTCGATCAGCGTGATGCCGGGGTCGGAGACGTTGTGGTCGGTCCACTCCGGGCACCGCTGCTGCACGAGCCGTTTCGCGTCGTCGACCAGGTCCTGGAAGCGGCGGTCGTCGAGGTTGGGGGCGGGCAGCGCCATCACACACCTCTCTCAGGCAGCTCGTGTGCGGGGATCACGTAGAACGGGAAGACCAGGTTGCGCGGGTCGTTGGTGTCGCGCAGCGAGTAGCGGATGTCGATGAGCAGGGTGCCGGCGTCCACCGCGTCGAAGCGGACCATCACGTCCTCCAGGTCGATCCGCGGCTCCCAGCGTTCCAGCGCCAGCCGCACGTGGTAGGCCAGCTGCCCGGCGGTGGTGGCGTCGGCCGGGGCGAACACCAGGTCGTGGATGGCGCAGCCGAACTCCGGGCGCATCGGCCGCTCACCGGGGGCGGTACCGAGGATGATCCGGATGCTCTCGTCGACCTCGCGCCCGCGGCTGACCAGCGCGATGCTGCCGGTCGCGTCGGTGCGCAGCGGGAACGCCCAGCCCGCACCGAGGAACTGCTGGTTCGCGCCCACGTCTCACCCTCCGATCAGGACGGTCGGGGCACCCATGACGATCGGGGCGCCGCAGGACGACAGGTCACCCAGCCGCGCGGCGGGTCGGCCGCCGAGGAGCACGGTCGGGCAGCCGGGCGGGGCGATCGGTGCGGGCGGGTGCGGCCCGGCCGGCGGCGGCATCGAACAGACGTGGGGCGTGCCCACGGTGGCTGCGGGCATCCCGGCGATGAGCACGGTCGGAACCCCCGGTGGCCCGATCACGCCGGGGTGCCCGGTGGGGTCGCCGACCCGCGCTGCCGGTGGCATCAGGTCTCCGCTAGTTGATCTTCACGAGGGAGCCCCGGACCGTGACGACACCACTCGCCTTGAACTCGGCCGAGCCCTGGCCGTTGACCGACACCGTGGCGCCCTCCACCTTCACCCCGGAGGTCCCCTTGATCGACACGCTGCTGCCCTTGAGCTCCAGCGGTCCGGTCTTCGCGTCGACCGTGATGCCGCGGGTGCCTTCGATGAGCACGGTCCCGTCGCTGCGGAGCGTGACCTTGGTGCCCTTCTTGTCCAGTTCCAGGGCGTGCTTGCCGTCGCCGGTGACCAGCCGCACGGCGTTGTCCGCCGAGGCGGTCTCCACCAGCTCCAGCTGGTGTCCGGTGCGGGACACCAGCCGCCGGCCGTTGACCTGGCCGCTGTTGCCGTCGACCAGGTCGTAGGTGCTGGTGGCGGGCGCGTCCTTGCCGTTGTAGAGCCCGCCGAGCACGTACGGGTTGTCGAAGTCGCCTTGCTCGAAGCCGACCAGCACCTCGTCGCCGACCTCGGGAAGGATCATGGCACCACGCTTGCTGCCCGCGCCGATCTGGACGGTGCGGGCCCAGCCGGTGGTGTAGTCGGTGGCCAGCCACGGGAACGTGACCTTGACCCGGCCGAGCTTGCGCGGGTCCCGGACGTCGCTGACCAGCGCGGGCGCCAGCCCGGTTACCGCGTGGTGACCGCCCCGCTCGTGCCCGCCGTGGGCCAGCCCGTACAGCGAGCGCTCCTGCCGGCCGCTGACGGTGAACAGGGTCGTGTACCCGGCGTCCTCGGAGAACAGGTGCCGGGTAGCCGAGAGGGTGTACTTGCCCTCGAACGGCGTGCCGACGCCGGACAGTGACACGGACGTGCCCGCGCGCAGCTTGGGGTTGCCCTTGGCCACCCCCTCGATCTCGGCGAACGCGCCGGCGATCTGCGCGGCCAGCGCCTCGGCGGCTGTCGTGGCGGTGGCCTGGGTGCGGTGCGGCACGTCGGTGGCGAGGAACGTGCCGTTGCCGAAGTCCTTGGCGAGGCCCTGCGGGGTGACGCCGGAGATCTCCGCGCTCGCCGTCTTCGCGGGCGCGGTCGCGGTGATCGCCTGCTTGGTGAGGTAGTCCCAGCCGCGCACCTCGACCTGGCCGACCTGCTCTGCCGAGCTCACCGCGGCCCGCACGGCCGTGACGTTCTGTCCCGCTTCGAGCACCAGCGGGTCCTGCCGGGCGCGGACGCCGGTGCCCGGTGCGGCCGCGGACTCGGCGGGTGCCTGGAAGGACAGCTTGCCGTCGACGACGGTGAGCTCGGCTCCGGTGACGTCGGCGAGCCGCTGCAGGAACTCCCAGTCGCTGACGTTGTCCTGGGCGATCTCGGTATCGGCAGGCGGCTTGCCGAAGGTGTCCACCGTGCCGACCGGCAGGCTGGCCCGCTGCGCGACCTTGCGCACCACGTCGCTGATCGTCATGTTCGCGTAGGCCGCTACCCGGCGGCCGCGGAACAGCCGGTGGGAGTGGTCGTAACCGCGGACCTCGGTGACCGTGCCGGTGGTGTCGATGTCCACGGACATCGCGGTGACCTCGCCGGACAGCAGCGGCTCCGGGCCGGGGCTGTCGCCTGCCTGTGCCTTGAGCTTCATCGCGACGCCGATCCGGATCCCGGCCTTCTCGAGCACGTTGCGGGCGGGGTCGCGGAACCGCAACACGAACGCGTCCGGCAGCACCCGGCTGTCGTCGACGTAGGCGTAGGTCATCAGCTGCGCGATCTCGGGGCGCAGCGGTGCGCCGCCCACCTCGACGAGCAGCGAGTTCGTGAACCCCTGGTTAGGCACCGGCCAGCTCCTCGAGAGCGGGTACCAGCAGCGTCACGCCGACCGGCAGCCGCATCGGGTCGTCGATCTCGTTCGCCTCGGCCAGCGCCCGCCACAACGTCGGATCGCCGTACTCGCGGTAGGCCACCGAGGGCAGCGAGTCACCGGACACGACGGTGCGCACCGAGCGCGCGGCCAGCGCCCCGGACGTCGGGTTCTGCCCGCTCGTCTCGCCGCCCATCTCCTCCATCTGGACCGTGCACACCGCGCGGACCGGCGTGCCGCTGGACGTGAACAGGGTGTACTTCGCGGTGATGGTCTTGATGTGGGCCGGGAAGCCGGTGACCGCGCCCCACTGGAACCGTACCCAGGGCGGGGATGCCTTCTGCTTCTGACGGGTGTTGTCGGTGGGAACGCAGCAGTTGAACAGCTTCTCGACCGCCTTGACGACGCTGTCGTCCATGTTCTTGGTGGCGTCGAGGAACATCTCCACCGACAGCTTCGCCGGTTCGGCACCGAGGAACTCCGGCACGCCGCTCTTCTTGGCCCCCTTCGCGGCCTCCCGCTTCCACTTCGCGGTCTTGGTGAGCGTGAGCTCCTTGGGGTTGAACTGGAACTCGATCTTCTCGCCGGTCGGCGCGCCGGGGGCGTCGGTGGTGCCGCTCGGCGGTGGGGTGAGGATCTCCAGGAAGGCGTGCACCAGATTGGGCGGTGCACCGCCGGCTCTCCCGCCCGATGCGTTGCCGGCAGGTGAGCCCGCGGCCTGGAAAACCGTGGGACTTGCGGTCATCTCAGTTCCCTCCACCGGACGGGAGGAAACCGTGGTGGGCGATCTCCACGGTCTCGGTGGCGACCTTGGGCGAATCAGGATTGAGCGAAGGGCCGGTCCAGCGCACCGGGACCACGTCCATGAGACTCCAGCGGGCGACCGCCGTGCCGTCGAGGGTCAGCGCGGTGATCGACGCGGTCTTGTGACCCACTCCCGTGGCCACGCTGTTGAACCACTTGGTCACCTTCTCGGTGTCCTTGGTGACCGGCCTGGACAGCTTGATGTTGGGATACTTGAGCCGGGTGGGCAACTGCCAGACCGCGCCGTTGTGCCCGCCCTCCTCGCGCTGTTCGATGACGACCTCGCAGCCCAGCCCCTCGCAGCTGTTGAACGCGCCGAGGCTCTGGTCGTCGATGCTGACCAGGAAACACACGCTGACGGCCGGGTCGCTGTCGGTTGCCATCGGCTCACTCCTCCTCGGGTCTTCAGGATCTGGTCAGTGGCGCAGGTCGGTGAGCATCCCGCGGCGCTCCCGGTCGAGCCGGAGCTCGGTCTTGAGCCGGCGCAGCAGCGGATCGAACAGCTTCTTGACCAGCTCGTCCGGGCTGGCTCCGCCGGCTGCAGCTCCGCCGGCTGCGGCCGCAGCCCCGGCCGTCGTCGAGGTTTGGTCTGGCTTGTCCGGTTCCCCCGGCCCGCCGGCGACCGCCCCGGGCGGGACGTCCTGCGCCGGCGCCCCGCCTGGCGAAGGCGCTTCCGGCAGCACCATCTCGGCCGGCGCAGGCTCCTGGGGGGCGGTCTGCACCACCGGAGCCGGGTACCCGACCGTGGGTGTGCGCTGGACGGCGAGCGGAGCAGGGCGCCCGACCATGGTCGTGAGCTGGACCGGCAGCCCAGCAGCGCCGCCGTTCGGGTAGCCCGCCGCACGAAGCGGTGCTCCCACGGCCGCCCCTGCCGCGGTGAGCTGCTCGATGCTGCCGGTGGCCCGGTCGCGACCTGACCCGTCACCCGGCAATGGAGGCTCGGCAGGGCTGCGTTGGACGCTCGAAGCGGCACCGTGCAGGTCCTGCCGGGGCCGTTCGGCGGGAGAGGCCGATCCCTGCGTCGGAGACGGCGCAGTGAGCAGGGGTGGGGTCCGGTCGCCGACCAAGCGGGCGACGACCGGATGCGCGGAGGTGATCGGGGCGGACGATGCCGGCTCCGCGGTTGCCGTCGGCGGCGTATCGGCGGGTGGCGACGGCTCGGATGCCGCCACCGAGGAGTCGTGGACCTGCAGCACCGGAAGTATCGGAAGTATCGGCGGTGGCGGCTCCACGTGCAGCGGGCCCGCTGCGGCATCACGCTGCACCGCGGCCGAACCGGACTGGCCGAGCAGCGGAGCGATCTCCTCGACGAAGGGCAGCGGGGACTCCACGGTCCTCTCGACGACCCCCATCCCCTCGGGCACAGTCCCCCCGATCCCGGTTCCGCCAGCCTCGGGAGGACCGCCCGGCCGCGGCGGAAGGGTCGGTGCGGCGACCAGTGGTGGACCGAGCCCGAGCCGGCGAGGGGCGCCTCCACCACCGGTCATGCCTGGCGGAGACGTAACAGACGGAACGGGATCCGTTCCCCTCCGCTGAACCATTGGGTTGGCGGGAGTGTCGTCCGCTATGGCTCGCTGAACGGTGGACGGCGGCGGGCCGAAACCGAGCGTCGGCGCCGCAGCGGATCCCTCAGCCGTCTCAGCGTCGTAAGCGCTGGCCCGACGCTCCTGGTCGGTCACGTCGGCGGACCCTCCCGCGCCACCGTCCACACCCGTCCGCTGGACGGGGGAGGGCAGCGAATCGAGACCGAGTGTCGGCGCCTCGCCATCTCCAGGCGGCAGAGCAGAATCCGCGATCTGCTGAACCGCCAGATGACGAGGGGCGGGTCGACTCGACGTCTCGACAGCCGGAGCGAGGGGGCGTCGCTCCTGGCCGATGACATCGGTCGGCCCGCTAGCATCACCGTCCACGCTCGTCGAGGGAATTGTGGACGGTGGCGGACCGACACCGAGCGTTGGCGCCTCAGCCACCTTGCTACCCGCCGGCGGCGAAGGCACGGCAATCGAACCGGGGCTCACCCCCGCGACCCGCTGCACCATCGGGGTGAGGGGAGCGGATCCCTCAGATGTCTCAGCGTCCGAAGCGCTGCCCCGACGCTCCTGGCCGGTCACGTCGGCCGACCTTCCCGCGCCACCCTCCACACCCGTCCGCTGGACGGGGGAGGGCGGCGAATCGAGACCGAGCGTCGGCGCCTCGCCATCTCCAGTCGGCAGAGCAGAATCCGCGATCTGCTGAACCGCCAGATGACGAGGGGCGGGTCGACCCGACGTCTCGACAGCCGGAGCGGGAGGGCGGTGTTCCTGGCCGGTCACGTCGGCGGCCCCACCCGCGCCACCGTCCACATCCGTCCGCTGGACGGGGGACGGCAGCGAATCGAGACCGAGTGTCGGGGCCTCGCCCACGTCGCTGTCCCCCAGCGGCGAATGCTCCGCCGCAGGTGCCGGTGCACTACTACCTGCTGCCACGGGCTCCGGTTCCCCCGCGGTCTGTACCGCGCTGTCCGTCGGAATGGACTGCGTGGCGATCACGGGGAGCTCAAGGACCGGCATGGCCGGCGATGGTGCATGGATCATCGGCGCGGGTCGGATTTCGGACCGCTGCACCGGCGCTACCGGGAGTGGCCGAGGAACAGGGGGCGCTACAGGGTCGGTTGCCGGTGGTGTCTCACCCTGAGCCGGCGCTATATCGGCACTATCGGGCCCGCGATAGCCTTGCGCCTGGCTCGCCCACGGGAACGCTGCGACCATCCGCTGCACGACGCCGCGTCGCGGCTCCACGGTGGCGAACGTGAGCGCTGGGCCGGCCGGGTGGTCGCTCGATGGTGCCGCTGGTTCGATCAGCCGATGGATCACGCCGGCGGGCGCGTCTGCGGAGACCAGGTGACCGAGCGGGGCCAGGAACGACGGGTTGCGCCAGGACACCAGGGAATCGCCGAACTCCTGCTGTGGCGACACCGGGCGCAGTGGGTCGAAACTTCGTTGGATCGGCGGCAGCGCAGACCATGCAGGCGAGCGCGCGCCTGCATCAACGGCAGGGCCGACGGCAGAGCCCTCGGCGGATCTCTCAGCGGGGCGGTCCGCGTGCCGCGTCCGCTGCCATGGCCACATGAGACGATCACCGGCCCTGACTGATCCGGGTATTGATCCTGCCGATTTCGCCCACATACCGCTGGCGCTCGGCGTGCTCCAAATCGATGATGTCGTCGAGTCGCCAGTGGAAATGGTAGGCGATGTACGCGACCTCCTCGTGGAGCCGATCGGCCGCGTACGTCACGATTCCCCCAGGCGCCCACCGGCGATGTCGACGGTGAACCGGTGCCGGCAATCCGGGCAGGTCACGGCCGCCTGGGTGTGCCCCTCGGTATTGATCCGCCGGTAGAAGTCCTGCAGGAATGCGAGATCCGAGGCGAACAGGTCCTCGATGATTCCCGCGTGAACGTCGGTGACGCTGCCGAGCCGGGTGATCACCCGGCCCAGCAGCACCACGGTGAGGAATGCAGGATTCTCCCGGACTCGATCATCGCGCAGTGGGACCAGCTCATCCCGGGCGGTGGCCAACCGCATCACCCCGGAGCGGTGCACCGTGCCCGCGTCGTCCACGTAGCCGCGGGGAAGCTCGAAGGGGAACTCCGTCCGCAGTGTCTCGTGGTGCTCGGCTTCGGCGGCCGCGGGGCTGCGCTGGACCGTCCGGGTGGGAGCCTCACCGAGGTCCACCGCGCTCAGACCTCGTCGCATCACTCGACGTTCAGCTCCTCGTAGGTGATCACGAGCTTCTCGGTGAGCACGCTCGTATCGCCGGCTTTCAGCGTGCCGATCTCCAGGCTCTTGGGCCACGCGTTGGTCAGCTTGTAACGCTTGATCGGACTGCCCTCGTAGTCGAAGACGAGGATCGCGCCGCCTTTGCGGGCAGTCGGCATCTTGCCGAAGCGCGCATCCTTGACCCACTTCTCGAAGCTGGTGTCGCCGGTGAGACCACGGGTCAGCGTCACCTCGCCCGCCTTCGGCCTGCCGGGCAGCTTCTTGATCATGTACTTGCCGTCGTTGCTGTTCTGCTTGAGCTCGATGACGTCCTGCTCTATCTTGAGCCCGCTGACCTCGGTGATCTGCTTGATCACGACTCCGTCCATCTCTAGGCCGAAGGAGTGACCGACCGAGGTATCGAGATCGGGAAGCGCCATGAGTTCTTACCGCCTTTCGTTGGTCACTCGTTGACGATGCTGGTGCCGCCGGAGAACTGCGCCAGCCGGAAGATGACGAACTCGGCCGGTTTGACCGGCGCGACACCGACCTCGCAGATCACCTGGCCGGCGTCGATGCCCTCGGCCGGGTTGGTCTCTCGGTCGCATTTGACGTAGAACGCCTCATCCGGGGTGAGCCCGAACAGCGAACCCTTGCGCCACTCCATGACCAGGAAGGCAGCGATGGTGCGGCGGATCCGCGCCCACAGCGCGTCGTCGTTCGGCTCGAAGACGACCCACTGCGTTCCGTTGAGGATCGACTCCTCGAGGTAGTTGAACAGCCGGCGCACGTTGAGGTAGCGCCACGCGGGGTCCGAGGACAGCGTGCGGGCACCCCAGACCCGCAGGCCGCGAGCGGGGAAGGCCCGTAGGCAGTTCACTCCGATCGGGTTCAGCAGGTCGTGCTCAGCCTTGGTGATCTGGGTTTCCAGCGCCACCGCGCCGCGGATCACCTCGTTCGCGGGAGCCTTGTGCACGCCGCGCGTATCGTCGTTGCGCGCCCAGATCCCGGCCATGTGCCCGCTCGGTGGCACGTGGATGTTCGTGCCGGTCGAGGGGTCGAACACCTTGGGCCACGGGTAGTACAGCGCGGCGTATTTCGAGTCGTAGCCGCCCCCGTTCGTCCGCCACTCCTTGACCTGCTGCGGGTTGAGGCCCGGCGGCGGGTCGAGGATGGCCATCCGGTCACCCATCAGCTCACAGTGCGCGATCATCGCCACGTGAACGGCCTGCACACCCTCGGCGTCGATGGCGCCCTGCTGGTAGGCGCTCATCAGATCGGGCACGGCCAGCATGGTGATCTCGTCGACGGCCTCCAGACCACCGAACCCGGTGCGTTCGGCGACGTCACCGACGTAGTCGTCGGCCCTCAGCCGGGTTGGTGTCGGCGCTGCGGGTGCGTCCGGCTGCAGCGTCACGCTGGTCTTCTCCGGCTTGGCCAGCGCGGCACCCGTGGTGGCCTCCTCGATCTTGATGAGCTTGGAGCGCTCGGCCACCACGGTGACCACGTTGTCCTTGCCGCGCGCGGTGGTCACCGGGTCGAAGGTCTCCTCGACCTTGTTGCCACGCTTGACCTCGAGCTTGAAGCTGCCCTCCGGCGGGTTCTCGGCGGTGGAGTCGGCGACCTGCACGGTGATCTGTGGCGAGTTGCTGGTGCCGCCGTCGAGTGCGGTCACCCGGTAGCCGCCGAGCATGGCCTGCGATCCCTCGGGCAGCTCCTTCTTCTTGGCCGCGGACCCCTTGCCGCCGGCGGCCCCCTTGCCGCCGATGCGCACGACGTAGCAGGCGCCGCCACCGTTGAGGAAGTAGCCGTAGACGGAGTGCGCGAGGTAGGAGCCCTCGCCGAACTCTCCGAAGGTCTGGGTGAACTGGTTCCAGTTGGTCACCAGCGTTGGCGTGTTGTAGGGGCCCTGTGCGGCGAGTCCGACGAAGGCGGCCACGGCGGTGCCCACGCCCTCGATCGGCCGGGAACCGGCCTCGACTTCCTCGACGTACACGCCCGGCGAGAGATACGTAGGCATCCATGCCTCCTCATCGACCCGGATCGGTCCCCGTCAGCATCGCGCTGCCGGGCGGCGTCGATAACGGCTGCGCGGACCCCTCTGCGGGAAGGCATGCCTGCACGATGAGGCAGTGACGTTCGGACGCCCTTTCGGACGCCCTTTCGGACGCCCTTTCGGGCAGCGGATCTTCCGCGCGGAGAGGGAGGAGGGAGGCACAGCACCGCAGCGATCAGCGGCTGCGGATCTCACGAAAGATCACAGCGCGTAGAACCTCACGTACCAGTTCCGCGCGCCGGCCACTGGTCGGTGCGTCATGGTCGTCGAGAAGCTGGGGAAGAAGACATTCTTTTTCTTGCCGGTATCGGTGTCGAGCTCCTCGTGTAAGCCGCCCTTGCAGTCGTTGTCTGCGCAGGTCCCGACCTGGGGCGGCATGCTGCGCGGAGAGAACCACTTGATGGCCCCCCCGCTGGTGTCGCCGCTCATGTTCTTGACAGAGAGAATGGTCTTGGCCATGGCGATCTCGGCTGCG
>JALYQB010000380.1 GCA_030856045.1 Actinomycetota bacterium | reverse complement strand
GTGGGGTGGCCGGAACCGCCACCGGTCGTTACCGTGGGAACCGGTTGGACCATCAGCCGCCACGGAGGACGCATGTCCCGGGCGCGGTGGTCACCCCGTCCATGGCCCCGGGTGTGCATCCGACTCTCCAGCGTGTGGGACGAAGCACCAACGGTGACCGCAGTGCATCGAGCCGGATCGGCGCCCGGTCACGAGATGGACGGGACCGACTTCGGTGTGCGGCTGTCCACCGACACCACACGTGCCGTCGCCTTGCTGACGGGGGACCTGGACCGGAGCAGTGCACCCCGACTCCAGCAGACCCTCACACAGCTGTACCGAGACGGCTACCAGCATGTCGCGCTCGACCTCGCCGGTCTGACTCTCCTCGACTTCACCGGCGTGGACGTGCTGGCCCGTACAGCCGAGCAGTTCCGCGCTGCGGGCCGCCAGCTGACACTCACCCATCCCACCGACGCGGCGCGGCGGGCCCTGGCGACCACCAGCACCACCACCACGCATTGGCACGCTGCGCTTCGCGCCGACGAGCTGCTCTCAACACATCTCAGTTACCCCTGCCCGGAGACGATGGTGTGCATGGCGGGCGGCGAGGTCGACATTCTCACCGCCCCGCTGTTGGCAGCCGCAATCTGGGATGCGACCAGCCGCTGCACGCAAACCGTCGTGGTCGACCTCACCGCGGTGACCTTCTTCAGCGCGAAAGGTGTGGAGGTGTTGGAACAGGCGGCGAATGCATCACATGGGCAGCGGGTAGTCGCAGTGGCGCCGGACGGCGGACCAGCGGCACGCGTGATCGACCTGGCTGACGTCGCGAAGCTGATACCGCGGTATGCCACCCTGTGCGAGGCTCTCGCTGCGGTGCCTCACTGAGTCGGCTTGCCCGGAGTCGCCCCGTGCTCCGTGACGTGCCGCCGTGCCAGGGGGGGCACCCTGCGCAGGTGTCAGCGGCGGGGATTCTTGCCCGTCAGGCGGTGATAACCCTTCGCGCCCGCGCGGCCGACCGCGGCCTTCACCACGCCGAACACGGCGCCTTGCAGCACCGCGGCCATCAGGACCTCGCGGGTGCTGTGGTCGAGCGCGGTGGGGTCAGGGGGCCGCCTCGTCGCCGACAAGGCTCCACACCTTGGTGAACACCGCTCCGGCGAGCATCCCCTCCCAGCACACTGGACGCGAGGCTCAACGGCGTGTACGGCGCCTTCGACACCGCAGGGCTCACCGCTTCCTCCTCCATCGCACGACGGCGATCAGCAGGACGAGGACGACCACCGCGCCCAAGGCCTTACCGGGGTCTTGCTCGGCCTGCTGTTTGAGCTCGATGCCCTTCTCGCGGGCCTGCTGCTTGAACTCGATGCTCTTCTCGCGGGCCTGCTGCTTGAGCTCGTCGCTCTTCTCCCGGGCCCTCGCTCGGACGTCGGCCTTGTGGGCGAGGGCGCCGACGGTCACACCGAGCTCCTCGCGCCGCCGCTCGATGTCCTGGCGAAGCTGCTGCCTGCTGCGCTCGTCGGTCATCGCCGCGCACTCCCTTTCACCGTCTCGACGTCGAGACGGGTGCTCGCCACCGCTTCCTCGGGCACCGGTGGCGTCGCCTCGCGCACCTTGCCGATACCCATCACGGCGAGCAGGCCGGAAACCACCAGCAGCACCGCACCCACGATGAGCGCAGCCAGCCAGGCGTAGAGCACGGTGGCGAGGCCGAGCACCGCCGCAGTGATGAGCGCGCCGAGGCCGAAGAGGGACAGCAGGCCGCCGATACCGGTCAGACCCACGCCGATGCCGGTCTTGGTGGCCTTCTGTTTCAGCTCCGCGGTCGCGAGCGCCAGCTCGTCACGCACCAGTCCGGAAACCTGAGCGGACATCTGCTGCACGAGCTCGGCGGTCGACAGATCCGCGGCGGACGACTCGTCGTCGGACGGGTCGTCGAGGGGGCGAGCCATCGGTCCTCCTCGGGTTCGGGTCACAGAGATCGGTACCCGGTCACCCGCTGCGCAAACCCGCTATCCCCGATCGGGGTCCTGCTCGCGGTGCAGATCCGCGGCCGGGGCCGGCGCGTCGTCCTGCCGGGCTCCGTGCTTGCTGCTGCCGCGCTCCACGGCGGCCTCCCTCCGGTCGGGTCCGAAGCCGCCCATGGTGGCCGCCCGCGCCGGATCCCGCATCCGCGCGGAGGGTCAGCCGGTGGTGCGCTGTCCGGAGCGGTCGACGCTGACCACCACCGCGTAGGAGCCGTGGCCGATCAGTCGGTCGCCGACGATCGTCTCCTTGCCGGTGATGAACGTGACGACCGCGCCCGTCTCGGGGTCGAAGTCGACGTCCGCGATCTCGCCGAGCTCGTCGCCCCGCTCGGTGAGCACCCGCTTGCCGAGAATGTCGGACGCCGTCGAGTCGAGGCGCTCTTCCTCCTCGTCGCGGGGGCCGCGGATCACTGCGGCGTCGGCCACGGTGGCGGCGTCGGACCCGAAGCCCTGGACGTCCTCCCACGCCAGCAGCGTGCCGTCACCGGTGACCTTCCCGAGCCGCAGCAGTGCCACTCGCGCGGGACCCGCGGCGACCACGAAGCCCGCGACGCGCGCCACCCTCGTCGCGGTGGCGGTGCTGACCACGTCGCGGCGCAGCGCGTCACTGAACAGCATCGTCGGCCTCCTCGTCGCGTCCTCCGCGCAGCCTCGCCCGGAAGCCCTCCACCGCGGCGCCGAACCCGGCGAGGTCGTCGGAGACGAAGTCGGCGGCGGACGCAGGCACGATCAGGTTCTCGCCGGACACCGAGACCGTGTCCGGCAGCGGGATGAACACCCGGCGGCCCGTGCCGAGCGCCTCGCCGGCCTCCACCTCGTAGCCGACGACGTCGAGTCCGGCGCCGCCCTGCAGCACCACGTCGACCACCGTGCCGAGGTCGCGCCCGGAGTCGGTCAGCACACGGTCGGCGAGGACGTCGCCCTTGCGGGCCTGCTTCTTCGGTGCCAGCTCCGTCGCGGGGACCAGCTGCGTGACGTCGCGGATCATCACCGCGGCGCGCCCCACGCCGTGCACCGCGTCCCAGGGGAGTGCGTCCTTGCGGGCGCGGCTGAACAGTCCCTGGTTGCGGAGGGTGAAGCCGGCGATGCGGCCGCCGTCGCTCTCGAACACCACGTCCTTGATCTCGGCCTCGAGCTCGCCGCCGAGGGTCACCACGGGGCGGCCCGTGAGCTCGCGGGCGCGCAGCAGCAACGCGGACGTCTCGTCGGGGCCGATCACGCGTCGTCCCGGCGGATCCCGATGACGCCCCCACGGCGACGCCTGCGCTGCACGACGACCGCGAGCGCGAGCAACGCGATCAGAGCCACCAGCGCGATGATCATCCACACCCACCAGTCCACCGGCCGCCTCCTCGTCGCTCCCGCGCGTACGGTAGCGCGAGCCCGCTACTCGTCCTGCACGAGATACAGCGGGGGTAAAGTCCGCTTTACCGGACCGGGAACCGGGGGCGCCGCCGACGCGTTGGACCGGTGACGGCGTCTCACCAGAAACACGCCCAACCAGGAGGATCACGGTGCGCACCAGCAGCAACCCCGCGTTCCGCAACCTGCCCGCGGGCGGGTATGCGGGCTTCGGCTCAGCTCCCGCCGGTTTGCAGTCGCAGGCCGGCTACCCGAGCGCGCCGGCCACTACCGAGCGGCCGATGACCGTCGACGACGTGGTGACCAAGACCGGCATCACCCTCGGGGTGCTGCTCGTCACGGGTGCGCTGACCTACCTCGGCGGTCCGGGTATCTGGTTCTTCGCTCTTCCGGCCGCTCTGGTCGGCTTCGTGCTCGCGATGGTGGTGATCTTCAAAAAGAAGGTCAGCCCGCCGTTGATCCTGACCTACGCCGCAGTCGAGGGTGTCTTCCTCGGCGGCATCAGCGGAATCATCGCCACACAGGTCGGCAACCCTGGGATCGTCATCCAGGCGGTGGGGGCCACGGCGGCCGTCTTCGCCGGCATGCTCGTGGTCTACAAGACCGGCGCGGTCAAGGTCACACCGCGCTTCCAGAAGTGGATGATGGGTGCCCTCATCGGCGTGGTCGGCCTCATGCTGATCAACCTGGTCGGCAGCTTCTTCGGGGGCGGCACCGGCCTGGGGCTCCGCGAGGCCACCCCGCTCGGCATCGGGTTCAGCCTGCTCTGCATCGGAATCGCGGCGTTCGCCTTCCTGCTCGACTTCGACGCCGCCGACAAGGCGATCCGCGCCGGGGCACCGGAGAAGATGGCGTGGTACACCGCGTTCGGCCTCACGGTCACGCTCGTGTGGCTCTACATCGAGATCCTGCGCCTGCTGTCCTACTTCCAAGGCGAATAGCCCCCCGTCCCACCGCGGGCCCGGTCCACATTCCAGCGGACCGGGCCCGGTGCCGTTCCCGCAACTGCCACATGGCTCCATGTGGCATCACGGGTCGCCCGGGGGCTATGAGAGGCGCTCCAGCACCATCGCCATGCCTTGGCCACCGCCTACGCACATCGTCTCCAGGCCGATCGACGTGTCGTGGAAGGCCAGCGAGCTGAGCAGCGTCGCGGTGATCCGCGCGCCGGTCATGCCGAACGGGTGGCCGACCGCGATCGCGCCGCCGTTGACGTTGAGCTTGTCCAGGTCGATGCCGAGGTCGCGATAGGAGGGAATCACCTGGGCGGCGAACGCCTCGTTGATCTCCACCAGGTCGACGTCGTCGATCGACATCCCGGCCCGGGACAGCGCCTGCTCCGACGCTTCCACCGGCCCGAGACCCATGATCTCCGGTGACAGCGCGGAAACCCCGGTCGAGACCACGCGCGCCAGCGGTGGAATGCCCAGCGAGCGGGCCCTGGCGTCGGACATGACCACCAGCGCGGCGGCGCCGTCGTTGAGCGCGCAGCAGTTGCCTGCGGTGACCCGGCCGTCGGGACGGAACACCGGCTTGAGCTGCGAGACCGCCTCGAGCGTCACGCCTGCGCGGGGACCGTCGTCAGCGTCCCGACCTGCCCTGAAGGCAGCGTCACCGGGGTGATCTCCCGCGCCCAGAAGCCGTTGGCGATGGCCTTCTCAGCGAGGTTCTGCGAGCGGACCCCGAGTGCGTCCATCTCCTCCCGGGTCACACCCCTGGCGCGCGCGAGGTTCTCCGCGGTCTGCCCCATCGGGATGTAGATGTCGGGCACCGCGTCGAAGGACCGGGGGTCGGTCCACGAGTCGCCGCCCTGCTCCGCGGCCTGCACCGTGCGGTCCGCCGCGTCGTCGAACACCGGGTTCCTCGTGTCGGGCAGCGAGTCGGAGCTGCCTTTCGCGAACCGCGACACCATCTCGACGCCGGCCGAGATGAACACGTCGCCCTCGCCGGCCCGGATCGCGTGCATCGCCATGCGGGTGGTCTGCAGCGACGAGGCGCAGTACCGGGTGATGGTGGTGCCGGGAAGGTGGTCGTGGCCGAGCAGCACGGCGACCACCCGGGCCATGTTGTAGCCCTGCTCACCACCCGGCAGACCACACCCGAGGATCAGGTCGTCGATCTCCGACGGGTCGAGCGCGGGCACCTTGTCCAGCGCGGCGCGGACCAGCTGTGCGGTGAGGTCGTCGGGACGCACGTCCACCAGTGAGCCCTTGCCGGCGCGGCCGATCGGGGAGCGGGCGGCGGCGACGATCACTGCCTCGGGCATGGGCGCTCCTTCGTCGGGAACCGGGCCCAGCCTACTGGCGGGTAAGGTCCCAGTGCCCGCTGACGCGACGTATGCCACGGTCGGCCAGCGCGGCGGCGCGGTTGGTCCAACGGCGGGCGTCGGCGCTCGCGGAGCGCAGCGGCGCCTCGGGCAGCGCGCCGC
>JALYQB010000172.1 GCA_030856045.1 Actinomycetota bacterium | reverse complement strand
CCGCCGCGGCGGGGGATCCGTCGTTCGCCGCCCGGCTGATCGCCCGCGGTGCGAACGTGGTGATCGGCACGGAGACCGCGGTCACCGACGTCTACGCCACCCGGGTGTTCACCCGGATCTACGGTGCACTGGCCGACGACGAGGCGCTGGACGTGCTCGGCGCGGTCGCCGACGCCCGTCGTACCGTGCAGCAGGAGTTGCAGGGCTCGCCGGACGAACGCGAGCAGCGCCTGGGCGCGTTGGGCGAGTGGGCGGTGCTGACCGTGCTGTCCCGTTCCGGGGTCGCGCCTCCGCTCAATCCGGCTGCGACGAGCACCGAGGGTGCCCCGGCACCGGTCAGCCCCCGCTTGCCGGCTGGGTTGCTGGCCCGCCAGGTGGGCGAGTTCGTGGGCCGCCGACGCGAGCAGCGCCGCTGGCCGGTGGAACTGGTCGGCCCGGGCGTCGCCGGGCTCGTGCTGCACGGTATCGGCGGGGTCGGCAAGACGACACTGGCCGCCGAGCTGGCCCGCCGGGTCGTGGAACGCGAACCGGATCGACTCGTCGTGCTCGGCAGCGGCGTGACGGTGGGCGGCGCGCTGTCGGTGGACCAGGTGCTCGGTGCTCTCGCTGGTGGGGTGCGCCGCCGGCTGCGTGACTCGGCATCGCCCGACATGCACGCTGCCCTGGGCGACGCGGCCCGGGTGGACCTGGACTGGCGCGAACGTCTCGCGGGGCTGCGCCAGAATGTGCTCGATGACGTGCCGGTGCTGCTCGTGTTGGACAACTTCGAGGACAACCTGACCGACGACGCCGTGGGGGACGAACCAGGCTGGCGGGCGGTACGGGACGAGGCGTTGGCGGGGTTGCTCGCCGAGTTGGCCGGTTCCCCGGGCCGGTGCCGGCTGCTGGTCACCTGCCGGTTCCCGTTCACCCTGCCGGGCGGGGCCGAGCGGGTGCTGTCGTTCAAGCATCTGGGGCCGCTGTCGTTCGCTGAGACGCTGAAGCTGGCCTGGGCGTTGCCCGGGCTGGACCGGCTGGGCGAACCGGAGCTGGAGCAGGTGTGGCGGATGGTCGGTGGACACCCGCGCTGCCTGGAGTACCTCGACGCACTGCTGTGCGGCGGGCAGGGCAACTACCCTGACGTCACCACCCGGCTGGCCTCGAAGCTGCGTGACCGCTTTGATGTCGACGATCTCGATACTTGGTTCGCCGAGCACTCCGGGCTCGACCTGGCGCTCACCGAGATCCTCACCCTGGCCGCCGACGACGTGCTGCTCGACCGGCTGCTGGCCGGTCTGGCCGAGGTGCCCGGTGCGCAGCGGCTGTTGCTCGGCGCGTCGGTCTACCGGTCAGTGGTCGACGAGGCCGCACTGCTGTTCCAGGTCGGCGAGGAGGACCCGACCGCCGAGTACCTCCCCGATCATCGCGCCGCTGAGCAGCAGATCGCCGACAGTCTCACTACCGCCGGTGTTCCCCTGGAAGGGCCGATCGATCTGTCCGCGCTGGCCGAACCGCTGCAGCAGCGGATCGCCCCGCACCTGGCGGAGTTGCGCCGACTCCCTGCGCCACCTCGGCGCGCTCCCGACGATCTCCGCCGCCTGGTTGAGACCTGTGCCGCGTCCAGCCTGCTCACCCTCGACATCAGCGCAGAGGAACCGAGCGTGTTCGTGCACCGGTGGACAGCCACCGAGCTGCACCGTCGCTGGGTCGATCACGGACAGCACGATCAGCTGACCCATGCTCATCTGCGCGCCGCCGAGTACTGGCAGTGGCGGGTAAGGGTATGGCCGCAGGACCGGCAGCGTGACCTGGACGATCTGCTGGAGGCGCGCCATCACCTCCTCTCCGCTGGCCGATCCGACGCCGCCGCAGCTATTACCGAAGGCGTCTGCTCTCAGCTGCACGACTGGGGTGCCTGGGATCGCGAAGAAGCACTCATCCACGACACGCTTGCGCACCTCCCAGTCGCATCGGACCGCCGCGCCGCCTGGATAACCCAGCTGGGGGACATAGCGGTGGGACGGGGGCGGCCGGGGGAGGCGGCGCGGCGGTATGCGCAGGGCCTGGCCATTGCCGAGCGGCTGGTGGAGCTGGATCCGGGCAACATCAGCTTCCAGCGGGACCTGAGCGTCTCCTACGAAAGGCTGGGGGATCTCGACCGGGCGGCGGGGCGGCCGGGGGAGGCGGCGCGGCGGTACTCAACTGCGGTTGACATCCGTCGTCGCCTCATTGATCGGGAGCCCCAACGGGTGGATCTTGCGGAGGAGCTAGGCGTCGCTCTTCGGCTGCTTGCTGAGACCAGTGCCGAGTCGGG
This sequence comes from Actinomycetota bacterium, assembly GCA_030856045.1. Taxonomy (GTDB): domain Bacteria; phylum Actinomycetota; class Actinomycetes; order Mycobacteriales; family Pseudonocardiaceae; genus JALYQB01. Next base: position 8,874 of record JALYQB010000172.1, on the reverse strand, counting down.
GCAACGTGCAGACATATTAGGAGAGATCATTGGTGTGCTGGCGCCATTCGAACGGGCCGCCGCAATCACCCCGAAGGGGACGGCTGTGCTTGCCTGGGCACGTCAATAACGAGCGGCCAGTGGTCCCAGTTCAGTCGAGTTCGCTGTTGCGGAGGGCGGTGGTGAAGGCGGTCCAGGCGCGCGGGGTGACGATCAGGGTGTCGCCGGTGGGGTGCTTGGAGTCGCGGACCGCGACGGCCGGGCCGGTGGAGGCAACCTCAACGCAGTTCGCCTTGTCAGTGCTGCGGCTGCTCTTCCGCCAGCGGGCGGTGCTCAAGTCCGGCGCGAACAATGGTGCGCTCCTCTCCGCAGTCAGCTCGGGCCCTCGGCGGCCAGCGCCGCGATCAGTTCGATCGTTGCAGGAGGTGCAAGGGCCACCGTCAGGATAGCCCCCAGCGCTACCCGGTAGGCCGCCAGATCGGCCTCCTCCTCCAGGAACAGCTCGGTGCCGTGATTCTCGTGGTAGATCAGCGCGGGTTCCTCGGCGAACTCCAGGATCACGAACGGTCCGCGCAGCCCAGCATGCGCCCCGGCCGCCAGCGGCACCACCCGCAGTGTCACGTGCGGCTGCTCGGCCACGCTGAGCAGGTGGGCCAGTTGGCGGCGCATCACGCCGGGCTCGCCGACCGGGCGGCGTAGTGCTACCTCGTCGATCACCGCGAAGAACTGCGGGGCGCTGGCGCGGGTCAGCACCGCCTGGCGGGCCATCCGGGCGGCCACCAGATTGTCCAGCTCGGCGTCGGAGATGGTGGGGGCGATGCCCTGGATGACCGCCCGGGCATACTCCGCGGTCTGCAGCAACCCGGGCACCACCAGCGCCTCGTAGTTCTGCACCCGGGATGCCTTGGCCTCGAAGTCGATCAGGCTGCGCCAGAGCTGGGGCAGCCCGGGCTGGCGGGTCCACCAGCCGCGTTCCTCGGAGCGGCGTATCAGGTCGAGCAGCTCGTCGCGGGTGGCGGCGGGCACCTGGTAGAGCCCGAGCAGCGAGGCGACGTCCTCGATCTGTAGGCCGCTGTTGCCGGTCTCGATCCGGCTGATCTTGCTGGGTGACATCCCCATCAGCTTGGCCACTTCGGCGCCGGAGAGCCCCGCCTTCTCCCGCAGCGCACGTAGCTCTGCGGCGACCTGGCGGGACCGGATCGAGGTGTGCGGGTTACCCGGCATGCTGCGTGCCTCCGCCGCGTAGGAAATGCAGGTGGCTTACTATGCCGGGACGGCACCGCCAAGCCAATCACCCGATCGGGCCATTGCTTGCAGCGTCTGCAACGGATCACGGTCGCTGTATGGACAAGATGCAGCGTGAGCGGAGCCTGGAGAACGTTCGAGAGCACCGGCTCCGGCGGGCCCGCCGACCGCCGCCGTCACGCGGTGCCGGAGCTGGGGCTGGCCGATCAGTCTCACCGGGTCCCGCGTCCTGCTGAGCACCGGGGTGCAGGTCAGCGCGGTCGAGCTCGCCGAGGAGCTGGCCGTCGAGGTGCAGTGGTTCCTCGCGATCCGGCTGCTGGCCGGGCCGGTGGTCACGCTGCCCGGTACGCCACGGCGTCGGCTGCTGCTGGCGGCCTCGGCCGACGAGGTGTCGCAGGCGGCGATCGATCGGCTCGACGGGCGCGGCGGCGTCACCCACCGCGCAGGGACGCTCGTGCCACTGCCGCCCAGCGAGCTGGCCTGCGGCCAGGTCACCTGGCAGGTGCCGCCAGCGCCGGCCGAGCCGTGGTTGCCGCCGTGGACCGCACTCGCCGCGGCGGTCCGCTCCATCACCCACCCGCCGGGAACGCCGTGACCGCCGCTGCCAGCGTCGCCGTGGACTGGTCACCCGGTCGAACGCGGTAGGAACCCGACCCCGATGTGCGTCTGCGGATGGCAGCTGATCGCGCTGGCCGTGTTCTGCCAGCTGCTCGTCATCGCCTACGGCGAGTACGAAGGCCGCCGTGCGCGGCAGCGGGCCGACCTGCCCACGCCACCCAACTGACCGTCGGCCTCACATCGGGTGAGCCTCAGGAAAGGCCGCCACACCATGACGACCAGCTCCACGCCCGGCCCGATCTCGCCTGATCTGGGCGGGTTGCTCGCGCTGCGTCGGGTCCACCGAGGCCACGTCGTCCTCGTCGGCCACGACCTGCTGATCGACCATGGCCGTCCGGTCCCCGACTACCTTCGCGCTCCCGTGCATGAGCTGCTCGACGACGGACACCTCTACCTCGGCGAGGAACGACCCGAGTGGCGCCAGCGGCCCGTGCTGGCCACGGTGTCGGGAGAGCAGCTGCACACCAAGCTCGAAGAACTCGCCCATGAGTCTGTCGCGCATGGCTGCGGCGGCAGCCGCCATCACCCGATCAGGTTATTGCTTGCATCACTTGCATCGAGTGACTGTCTGCGCATGGACAGAGCGCAGCTCGAGCGGAAGACGATGGACGAGACAGTGGTCGAAAAGACCTGGCAGATTGCTGCCCACGGTGAGAAGGGGCCGGTGACCATCAAGATCCGGATGCCCGAGGTGTCGTCACCGACTCGCAGGGCAGGCAGATCGTGATCTCGCCCGAGCAGGCCCACCTGGTGGCCGCCAGGCTGGAGGACATCGGCTGGTGGATCGGCGATGGTGCCGACGACTGAACGAGCCACGACACCGGCACCCGCCGGTCGGCCTACCGGGACTCCATGCCCGGCGAGCCGGGCCGACCGCGGGGTCCGAGCTGTTCCCCGTCCTGCTCAGCGTGACGCCGGACCAGCTGCGCGCCGCCCTGGAGTACCCGCCGTCGAGTCTCGGGACGGCTGGCCGGTTGCACGCGGCGGTCGTCATCGACGCGGGATGCGAGGTGATCGTGACGACCGACCGGGCGTTCGACGGTCTCGACGGTCTGCGCCGGGTGGACCCGCATCCTCATCCCTGCTCGTCGTGTGTATGCTATGTGTATGGTGATGGAACGGCTACAGATCCTGCTTCGGCCGGACCAGGCGGCACACCTCCGGGACATGGCCAGGGTCCACGGGGTGCCGGTGACGGAGCTGGTGCGCGAGGCGATCGACCAGGCGTTCCCACGTCAGCGTGACCCCCGGCGCCGCGCCGGCTGGGAACGTTTCGACGCCCTCCCCGTCGTGGCTCCCGCGCCGACCCCAGACGAGCTGGAGGCGCTGCTCGATGATCGCGTCGACAAGCTTCTGCCGCCGGGATGACGAGCGTGCTCGCGTTCATCGATGCCGCTGTCATCGCCTACACCCGGTACGACGCCCCCCAGCGACCAGCGTGCACCGAGATCATGTCGTGGGTTGCGGACGGGCGGTTGCCGGCCATCACCTCGGTCCTCGTGATCGAAGAGGTGTGGCATCTCGAGTATCGGGGCAGGCCGGCGCTGCCCGCGGGAACCACTCGGGCAGCTTCCGAGCTGTTCCCCGTCCTGCTCAGCGTGACGCCGGACCAGCTGCGCGCCGCCCTGGAGTACCCGCCGTCGAGTCTCGGGACGGCTGACCGGTTGCACGCGGCGGTCGTCATCGACGCGGGATGCGAGGTGATCGTGACGACCGACCGGGCGTTCGACGGTCTCGACGGTCTGCGCCGGGTGGATCCGCTCGACACGGACGCCGTCACCGCGCTGAGGTCATAGCTCCGCGACCGCGTACGTCGTCGCTCCTTCAGCGGTAGTGCTATCATCCGATATCGCTCACCGCGTGGAGGTGGCTCATGGCCGACCTGCTGATCCGGAACGTTCCGGAGGACGTCGTCAGTGCCCTCGATGCACGTGCCCGGCACCTGGGGCTGTCGCGGAGTGAGTACCTGCGGCGGCGGCTCGCGCGTGACGCCGCTTCCCCGGACGACGAGGTCACCGTCGAGGACCTGGCCCGGTTCGCCGACACCTTCGCCGGACTCGATGATCCTGGCCTCATGGCTCGGGCGTGGGAGTGAACGGCTGGATCGTGGACAAGTCCGCGCTGGTGCGGATCGGGGCCAGTCCGGACGCGCCACAGTGGGCCGCGCGGATGCAGCGCGGCTTCGTCCGGATCACCACAGTGACCCGGCTGGAGATCGGCTTCTCGGCCCGGTCGGGGACCGAGCTGCGGGCGGCGGCGAGGCGGCCACCGCTGTCGGGGATGCCGGTCGAGTACCTGACACCGGCCATGGAGGTCCGCGCGGCGGAGGTTCAGGCGCTGCTGGCCGATCAGGGCCACCACCGGGCACCGTCGGTCCCGGATCTGCTCATCGCGGCGGTTGCCGAGCTCACCCGGGCGGTCGTGCTGCACATGGACAAGGACTTCGACCTCATCGCCTCGATCACCGGCCAGCCGGTGGAGCGCGTGCGCACCCCGTGAACCCCGTCCGCGCTATGAGGCAGACTGCCGGGGCGCCACCGCCACCCGAGAGGAGCGCCCGTGACGACCGCCGCGCCCGACGTGCTGGTGACGGCCCGCGAGCAGGTGCTGGAGCGCGGCGTCGGCCTGTCCGAGGCGCAGGTGCTGGCGGTCCTGGAGCTGTCCGGTGACCGGCTCTCCGAGCTGCTCGGGCTCGCGCACGACGTGCGGATGCGCTGGTGCGGCCCCGAGGTCGAGGTCGAGGGCATCGTCAGCCTCAAGACCGGCGGCTGCCCGGAGGACTGCCACTTCTGCTCGCAGTCCGGGCAGTTCCGCTCACCGGTGCGCTCGGTGTGGCTCGACATCCCGGGGTTGGTGCAGGCGGCGAAGGAGACCGCCGCGACCGGGGCGACGGAGTTCTGCATCGTCGCCGCCGTGCGCGGTCCGGACGCCAGGCTGCTGTCACAGGTGAAGACCGGTATCGAGGCGATCCGGGCCGAGCCGGAGACCGCGGACATCAACATCGCCTGCTCGCTGGGGATGCTCACGAGCGAGCAGGTCGACGAGCTCGCCGCGATGGGCGTGCATCGCTACAACCACAACCTCGAGACCGCCCGCTCGCACTTTCCGTCGGTGGTCACCACGCACACTTGGGAGGAACGCTGGGAGACGCTGCGGATGGTGCGCGACGCGGGCATGGAGGTGTGCTGCGGCGGCATCATCGGGATGGGGGAGACGGTGGCGCAGCGGGCGGAGTTCGCCGCGCAGCTCGCGTCGCTGGAGCCCGACGAGGTGCCGATGAACTTCCTCATCCCGCAGCCCGGCACACCGTACGGGGAGTACGCGCTGCTCGAGGGCGCCGAGGCGCTGAAGACCGTCGCCGCGTTCCGCCTCGCCCTGCCGCGGACGATCCTGCGGTTCGCGGGCGGGCGCGAGCTGACGCTCGGGGACCTCGGTGCCGAGCAGGGCATGCTCGGCGGCATCAACGCGATCATCGTGGGGAACTACCTCACCAACCTCGGCCGCCCGGCGCAGCAGGACCTCGACATGCTCGACGGCCTGCAGCTGCCGATCAAGGCCCTGAACCGGACGCTGTAGCCGTGTACTGCACGCGATGCGGCGGGGCCGCCGACACCGGCGAGCACGGTGCGTGCCGGGCCGCCGCGGCCTACGAGCCGCCGCGGTACTGCCCGGCGTGCGCGCGACGGCTGATCGTGCAGGTCAGCCCCTCGGGCTGGAACGCCCGGTGCAGCGCACACGGCGCGGTGGCGCACCCGCAGGAGACGGGGTGAGCCAGGACACCGCGACCGACCGGACGGGCGACGTGGTGCCCGCGCTGCGCGTGGCGGGCGTGGTGGCCGCGCTCGGTGTGCCGCTGGGGCTGCTGTGGGCGCTGCTCGCCCCGCCGGTGCTCGTGCGGGTCGTCGCGGACGGGCGAGTGGCGCCGTTGCTCGGTGAGAGCGAGCACCGGTTCGACGCCCTGGGGGTGTTCCTGCTGTTCGCCCTGGCCATCGGGGTGCTCGCCGGGACCGGTGCCTGGATGGTGCGCACCCGGCGCGGGCCGGCGGTGCTGCTCGGCGTGCTCGTCGGGGCGTTCCTGGCGTCGGCGCTCGGGGCGTGGACGGGGCGGTTGGCCGCGACGGCCCACTACGCCGGGGTGCTGCTCGCCGCGGCGCCCGGCACGACCGTGGCGCGCGCGCCCGCGCTCGAGTCCGCGTGGGTGGTCGTCGCGGCGCCGTTCGCCGTGGCACTGACCTGGGCAACGCTCGTCGCCTGTACCCATGCGGACGACCTGGGGCGCTAGTTCCTCGTCGTCTCCGTGGCGTACTGGCTCATCGGGACCGGTACTGCCCGCAGTGCCCGCAGGAACTCCGCCTCCCGCACGAGCAGCGTGCGCACCAGCCGCAGCCGGTCGGTGGGGCAGCGCTCCTCCAGCAGCTGCTGGCGGTCCTCGAGGGTCAGCAGGCAGTCCGCCGCGAGCACGTGGGGCAGCGCGGCCGGCGTCAGGCCGGCGTCCGGCTCGTCGTACTCCTCGTGCTGCCACGCCGCCGCGCAGTAGCGCCGGTGCGCGGCCCGGGCGGACTGCATGAGCATCGGTACCAGGCCCTGCTGGTTGTCGGCGACGTCGGCGTCCGGCACCCACTCCACGCGGCCGACGAGGTACGGGGCGGAGGTCGTCTCGTCGATGTCCAGCAGCCGGAAGCGGCGCTCGCCGCGGGTGATGATGTCGAACCGGCCGTCGGGCAGCCGCCGCGCGTCGCGCAGCAGGGCCGTGCAGCCCGTCTCGTACATCAGCTCGACGTCGCCGCGCTCGGTGACGTGGCCCTGCTTCACCGCGACCACCCCGAAGCTGCGCCCGGGGACGGCGCCGGTGACGAGATCGACGGTCAGCTGGCGGTACCGCGGCTCGAAGACATGCAGGGGCAGCGAGGCTCCTGGCAGCAGGACCGCGCCCAGCGGGAACAGCGGGAGCGTCTCGAACACGTACCCACGCTACGACGACCCGGTGGCGCGCGCTGTCTGACGCGGCACCGGGCCCGCATCCCCGGGCGGCCGCAGCACGGCGAACGGGTCCGTCACCCGGATATCCCGCTCGGCGAACCGGTACACCGCGGCGGGCCGGCCTCCTGACGGCCCGGGCGGGGCCATGCTTCCCGTCGGGAGCAGCACGCCGCGGCGGGCGAGCACCCGCTGCAGGTTGGTCGCCGACACCCGGTGCCCCAGCGCCGCGGCGTACAGCTCGCGCAGCGCGGAGACCGTGAACTCCGGTGGCGCGAGCGCGAAGCCGAGGTTGGTGTAGGACAGCTTCGCGCGCAGCCGGTCGCGGGCGTGGCGGACGATCGTGCCGTGGTCGAACGCCGTGGGCGGCAGGTCGGCCACCGGATGCCATGCGGTGTCGGTGGGTAGCGCGGGGTCCGCCACGCACGGCACGAGGCCGAGGAACGCCGTGGCCACGGTGCGCCGCCCGGGAGTGCGGTCCGGATCGCTGAACGTGCCGAGCTGCTCGACGTGCGCCACCTCTTGCACGTCGACCTTCTCGGCGAGCTGACGCACGACGGACCGCCCGGTGTCCTCGCATGCCCGCAGCAGGCCGCCCGGCAGCGCCCACCGGCCGGCGTCCGGGGCGATGGCCCGCTGCCACAGCAGCACCTGGAGCACGCCGCTGCGGATCTGCAACGTGGCGGCGAGCACCTCATGGACCGCAAGGCCCGCCTCGCTGTTACCATCGACCATGTTTTCGATTGTAAGGCGAAAACTGCGTCACAGGGAGGCGACATGACGACAGCCACACCACAGTGGACCCCGACCGGGTGGGCGGGGGTCGAAGCGGACGCTGCCTGGCGCGACGAGGTGCGCGACCTCGTGCGCCGCCGGGACGCCGTGCTGCTGGCGCACAACTACCAGCTGCCCGAGATCCAGGACATCGCCGACTCCGTGGGTGACTCCCTCGCCCTGTCACGCACCGCCGCCACCGCGGACGCGCGCACGATCGTCTTCTGCGGCGTGCACTTCATGGCGGAGACCGCCAAGATCCTGGCGCCGGAGAAGACCGTGCTGATCCCGGACGCGCGGGCCGGGTGCTCGCTCGCGGACTCCATCGACGCGACCCAGCTGCGCGCGTGGAAGGCCGACCACCCCGGCGCCGTCGTCGTGGCCTACGTGAACACCACCGCGGAGGTGAAGGCCGAGACCGACGTGTGCGCCACATCGTCCAACGCCGTCGAGGTCGTGGACTCGATCCCCGCCGACCGCGAGGTGCTGTTCCTGCCCGACCAGTTCCTCGGCGCGCACGTCCGGCGCGTCACCGGCCGGACGAACCTGCACGTGTGGGCGGGGGAGTGCCACGTCCATGCGGGCATCAACGGTCCCGAGCTGGCCGCACAGGCCGCCGCGGCGCCGGATGCCGAGCTCTACGTGCACCCGGAGTGCGGCTGCGCCACGAGCGCGCTGTACCTGGCGGGGGCGGGTGCGGTGGCCGCGGACCGGGTCAAGATCCTGTCCACCGGCGGCATGCTCGACGCCGCCCGGACCACCGGCGCGGCCGAGGTTCTCGTCGCCACCGAGGTGGGAATGCTGCACCAGCTGCGCCGTGCTGCGCCGGGCGTCGACTTCCGGCCCGTCAACGACCGCGCATCCTGCCGCTACATGAAGATGATCACGCCGGCCGCGCTGTTGCGGTGCCTGCGGGACGGGGCGGACGAGGTGCTCGTCGACCCCGCGACGGCCGACCGGGCACGCAGCGCGGTCGAGCGGATGATCGCGATCGGCCGTGCAGGCGGTGACGAGTGACGGTCCTGGACCTGGTCGTCGTCGGCAGCGGCGTCGCCGGCCTCACCGCTGCGCTGCGGGCCAGGGAGCTCGGGCTGCGGGTCGCGGTCGTCACCAAGGCCGGGCTGGAGGACGGGAACACCCGCTGGGCGCAAGGCGGTGTCGCGGTGGTGCTGCCCGGGACCGCGGACACCGTGGCAGCGCACGTCGCGGACACCGTCACCGCGGGGGGCGGGCTGTGTGACGAGGCCGCCGTCCGGACGATCCTCGCCGGAGGTGCGGCCG